>DAFR01000076.1:13576-15649 GCA_002497965.1 Methanomicrobiaceae archaeon UBA436
GTGGAACAGACCGGTGCTGCCTGCCATACCGGCCATGCTTCGTGCTTCTACCGGACGGTCGAGGGGGAAGAGATCGCCGGATTAGTCTTTGATCCGAAGAAGGTATACGCTAATAAGGGTGAATGACTTCATTATTATGGTGATTTTTTATGAAAATTGTACCCGATACGAGCGTCGTGATAGACGGGCGCATAACATCGCTGATAAAAACCGGAGAATATAAGGGCGCAACAATAATCATACCGGAAGCCGTCGTCGCCGAACTGGAGGCACAGGCGAATCAAGGACGGGAGATAGGGTTTTCCGGCCTGACCGAACTCCAGGAACTTTTCCGGATGTCGGAGGACAAGGTCATCGAACTCCAGTATTCCGGAACTCGCCCAAGCCTCGATCAGGTAAAACTCTCCAGTGGAGGCGAGATCGACGCCCTGATCCGAAACGTCGCCATCGAGCATGGCGCCCGGTTCATCACGAGCGACCTCGTGCAGGCAGAGGTAGCGAAGGCCAAAGGGCTCAATGTCACCTACTTAAGGCCGCAGATCGGCGACTACTCGCCGCTCTCGATAGACCAGTACCTCGATGAGGAGACGATCGCGATCACCCTCAAAGAGCGGGCTCCACCGGTGGCAAAGATTGGAAAACTCCGGGACACCCGCCTGGTCACTCTCCGGGATGCGCCGATGACCGAGTATGAACTCAAGTCCATGGCGCAGGAACTCCTTGAGAGGGCAAAGCGCGATCCGGACGGCTTCATCGAGCTCGAGAAGCGGGGCATTACGGTCGTCCAGATCGGGTCGCTCCGGATCGCGATAGCCCGGCGGCCGTTCGCGGACGGGATGGAGATCACGGCGGTGCGGCCGCTCGTGGACCTCGCGCTCGATGATTACGACATGGCCCCGGAGATCAAGAAGCGGATCCTCGGGAACCGCCGTGGCGTCCTGATAGCGGGCCCCCCGGGAGCGGGGAAGACCACTCTTGCCCAGAGCCTTGCGACGTTCCTTGCCGACCATGACTTCATCGTCAAGACGATGGAGGCACCGCGGGACCTCCAGGTGCCCGACCACATCACCCAGTACACTGCGCTCGAGGGCAGCATGGCGAACACTGCCGAAGCCCTCCTGCTCGTTCGGCCCGACTACGTCGTCTTCGACGAGATCCGGAAGAGCGAGGACTTCAACGTCTATGCCGACATGCGTCTCGCCGGGATGGGCATGGTGGGTGTGGTGCACGCGATGGAGGTGCACGACTGCCTCAGGCGGTTCTGCGACCGCGTGAGTTACAGTATCCTCCCGCAGATCATCAATACCGTCATCTATGTCGTCCAGGGCGCGATCACGAAGATCTACGACCTCGAACTGACGGTCAAGGCACCGGACGGCATGCCCGGCGATGCATACATCCGCCCGGTCGTCATCGTCCGCGAACACTCCGGGCGTGAGCCCGAGATCGAGATCTTCCGCCACGAGGGAGAGACCCTGGTGATGCCGATCATCCGGAAGAACGCTGAGGAGCCCGCAGCCGCCCCGGCGGCACCGGTCGTCGCGGCAGCAGCGGAGCCCGAGGAGAACGTCTCCTGGAAGGTCGCCGAGAAAGAGGTGCAGCGGGAGATTGGGCGGTACACAAGCGGCCCGGTCGAGGTCCGCATCATCAGCGACAACAAGGCCGTCGTCTATATCGATGATAAGGACGTCCCGGCGGCGATCGGGAAGGGCGGAAAGAACGTCTCGGCGATCGTGAACAAACTCGGCATCGGGATCGACATCAGGCCGAGGAGCGAACTTGAGGCGCAAAGACCCGTCGAGGAGGAGATGCAGCTTGCCGGCGGCATCAAGATCCGCCTCGACAAAAAGCAACTGACGATCGTCTCTCTTGAGAACAGGGGCAAGATCGTGGATGTCTTTGCCGGAAAGGAGTATCTCTTCACGGCCACGGTGAACGAGGAGGGAGATATCCTCCTCGCCAAGAACAGCACGATCGCCCAGGAGATGATCAAGCGCTACAATGAGGGCGAGACTATCCGGCTGCGGCCGGTATGATACAGGACAGATGGTCAACTACCCCCGGTTGAAACCG
>DAFR01000105.1:0-3702 GCA_002497965.1 Methanomicrobiaceae archaeon UBA436
TTGCAGAGCCACGCTGGTTCTATGACAACTCCACGGGTACGTTCGTCATCTACCTCATGAACATCACCACCGACGAGGCGATGGCAAGATCCGGGGTGGCTACGGTCAGGATGAGCCTGGAGGGTTCGGATACACAGACAGTACCCGTTGCGCCCGGAGACAAAGTGACGGTAGAGTATACGGGCGGCTCGTCGGGCGACTACTCGACGGCGTGGGAGAACTACCTGACCGGCACCTCGGTCGGGATGCAGAAGACCGCCATTGATGGTAAATACGAACGGACCGCCGTCAGTAAACTCGTCATAAAAGAATACAGGATCAAGATCCACGATATCTAACCTTTTTTGACTCTAATACTGCATATCGTCGGGCGCTGCCCCAGTACTTCAGTCGTTTCGGCAACCGAGACTGAACAATGCGGCCTCGTGCAATACGGTAACGAGGAGTTGGCAGCACTCGGTGGCCGGACTTCGCGGCTTCGCGCTCTTCGCGCGAGACCGTATTGGTATCTTCGCCCATCAACTCACGCGAAGGCGCGAAGAACGCAAAAGGAAGTCAATGGATTGACCTCTTGAAAACTACCTCAGCCATTTTAGCGAAGTACTGTGCCCGATCTCCCGGCGGGCGGAGGGTATGGAGTAAAAAAGATATCAGAGATACCCGTTCTTTCGGAGCCACTCTACCTGGGGCTTTGTGTACCGGTAGACTATATCGCATTTCTCGTCCTGGAAAGCCCAGGGAACAACGATCAGGACGTCGCCTTCCCGGATCCAGACCTTCTTCTTGATCTTACCCTTGATCCGCCCGATGCGCGTCACACCGTCGAAACAGCGGACCTTTATATGGTTCGCACCAAGCATCAGTTCAGCGCTGCCGAAGACCTCCCGGTTCCTCTTGTTCGGCAGGCGCACCCGTATGATCTCCTCCCCGCCATCCCCTTCCCCACCGGACGCCGGTTTGCGTTTCGCAGGATCTGTCAGTTCACCAACCCCAACGTTTTTCCAGAGAGTCTGCTCATCTCCATCTCCAGTTTATACAACTGCTGGTTTATCAAATATTCTCCCGGCGAAGAGGCGGGGGCGCTCCTAAGGACGCCGGTGCGAACTTGCGCACTGCAACCAGCAGGAACCCGTCGGTGGCTGCGGTAACCTGAACCACCCAACGCGGATACCCCGACGCTTCAAGCACGGAGCTGCCAGCCCCCTGACGAACGATGGCAGTTTCATGAAAAACCCCCGCCAACCAGTGATGGAGGATGGCGATGATCACGGCGAATCCGCTTCTGGAGGAACAAACACCGCAAAAGAGTCAGCCATGGCCATGAGAGGTTGTTCTCCCCGCTGGGGGATCAGGGTGGACTCGCCCCCGGTGCAGCGCCAGCATGATGGCACCAGACCGATACTTCCTCGGTTTGATAAACCTCTCTCTCCATGGACGGATTCCGGGCGGGTGGCAACCGCCGCGCACCTACTCCCATCCGGAGCCGGGGTGGCCGTATTTTTCGAGACATATCGCAGAGAAGAGTGGTGGGGGTGGTCAGCCGCAAAAGACGTTCAACGCGGTGGTGATTCGGTGGCATCAAACCATGAGCGAAGAGATTTGATGGCCTCCAGCATACCCCCGTCGCTCAATTCGGATCTTATATATTTCCAGGAGATCAAAGACATACCGCAGTGAAGTTGAAGGCTCCTGGCGCACGGTATATCGCGTTCCTGATACTCATCCTGATCCCGTCGGTGACAGGCTACATGGCCTGGGAGGCACGGGAGGTCAATGTTACCGTCCTCGAGATCGATGGCGCGCCGGAGGGTATAATCTATATCACCGATCCCCACGTCCAGGCCTCAAACATCGATCACGTCCGGGCGGTGATCGCCGAGATCAACCGTCTGGAACCCACCATTGTCCTGATCGGCGGCGACTTCGTCACCGGTGATGAAGAGGACTTCGCGTTACAGGAGGTATGGAGTCAGCTCGATGCACCGACCTACGCCGTGCTCGGGAACCATGATTACCGGGTGGGGACAAACGGCACGACAGGCCTCGAGCGAACGCTTGCCACCAGGGCATCAGCCACGCTCGCCGCCGACGGCTACGACGTCTCGGCCTTGAACGACGGTTCCGCCGATACCGCGTTTGCCGAAGAACTCATAGCGACCCTTGAGGAGAACGGTGTCCATCTCCTCCGTAACGAGTATCTCCGACTGACCGCCGGTGACCGGGAGATCGTCATCGTCGGGATCGACGACGGCTGGGCCGGGATGGCCGATCCCCCCTCGGTGCCGAAGACTGACGCTTTCACAGTCTACCTGGTCCACGAACCCTCCTGCAGGGCCGANNACTGGGACGCCGACCTCATCCTCGCCGGGCACACCCACGGCGGCCAGTTTCTCTTTCCGATCATCAAGCAGTTGAACGACCAGGGTAGCATCGAACTTGCCGGGCTCTTTGACGCCGATGGCCGAACACCGACCTACATCTCACGCGGGATATGCAGTGCAGACCTTGCAGGTGTCGATCTCCGATTCAACTGCCAGCCAGAGATCGTCCTGATCAACCCGACCGACGAACAACTCCAGGCCCTCGAAGATCCCGTAGATCTCATCCACGTTGCGAGGAAGACGTGAGAGGTATCCCCGCCCTGAAAAATCGTTATCCGCCAGCCTCTCCTACTGCTCGAGTATCGCCCGCGCCCGGCCGGCAACAAGCAGCACGTCCTTCTGGGGAACTCCCGAAACGTGGGCTATGGCTGAGGCATCACCGTAGGCGACCTGTTTCGCCGTGACGAACCCGGCGGCAGCCAGTCTGGCGATGCTCGACTGACTCGCCCCTGCAACGATCGTTACCGGGTAGGACTGCGTCTCCTCGATCATCGATCTCAGGTTCTGCTCCTCCGGATAGTCCCAGCCTATATGCCCTATCCCGCGGCAGTTTGAGTAGCGTTTCGCATGATCGCTGAGTTTGGTGTTACAGACCAGCAGGGCGCCGTCGATCGAGACTGGGCACCGCCCCGCCCGGAACCCCTCCTGCAGATCCTCAACTATCGCCCGGGCTATCCGGCCTTCGTCGAGGCCGGTCATCCGATGGGGACTCACGTGGTGTTTCACCTCGACAAAGACGGTGGTGCCATCTTTCTGCGCGATGCCGTCAACCTCGTGCTCACCGCAGAGCCCGGCGAGGACGCATCCGGCCTCCACCTGGTAGCCATGCTCCCGGAGGAGAACCCTCACAAACTCCTCAAACTCCGGTTTAGAGCGAAGAAGCGCGAGCGCTCGCCGCAGGTTTGTCCGGTAGGCGACGGCCGGCCGGACGATGCGCGCGCGGGCACGAATCATCTGGAGGATCGCGGATGTCTTCACGCCGTCAGGCACAGCCTCTTCAATCTCGCGGGCGATCCGTTCGGCATCCCCCATCCCCACACCCATCTTCTGGAGCGTCCGCTGCACCTTCCCCCGATCGAAAGGCTGACGGCTGCCGTTGGCCTTCGTGACGTATTTCATAAGGGAAGTTATCTCATCACGCCGGGTGAAAAAACGTTTGGTAAAGGTTTTTTCCGGCGACCACCACAACGATGGCGCACCCTTATCAGTTCCCGTGAGATAACTGTAGGCAGATGGAACCGCTACAGCAGCCCACCGTTCTGATCCTGGGCGCAGGGGCGGTCGGGCTCTCGCTCGCCGGGAAACTCCACGGCGTCGCGAC
>DAFR01000105.1:3732-4271 GCA_002497965.1 Methanomicrobiaceae archaeon UBA436
GTGATGGAGGGGGTCTGGGGAGACCGCACCGTCCGGGGTATCGGCTGTGTCATGGGGCCGGAGGATCTCCCAACTTCGATTGACTATATCATCATAACCGCGAAGGGCACCGACACCCGGGCGATCTGCGAGGAGTATGCCGCGGTGATCCGTGACAGACCGACGGCAACCCTCCAGAACGGCATCGGAAACGAAGAGATCATTGCGGAGTATACCGACACCGTCATCGGGGGAACGGTAACAACGAACTTCTCGGTGTCTGGCCCGGGGCATGTCCGCGTCCTGAGCGAGAGCGCTCCCATGCGCCTCGGGATCTGGTCCGGCGGCGCCGACGCCGCCCGCGCTCTCGACCGCCTGATCGCCCTGATCCGATCCGCTTCCATCCCGGTCGAGGCCGAGCCCGATATCCGTGCAGGCAAGTGGGCAAAAGCCCTCCTCAACATCGCGGTAAACCCGATCTGTGCCCTTCTCCGCGCCCCTGTGGGGGTTGCCGCCGACCCCGAACTCCGGGAGACCGTCTCCGGCCTGATCCGGGAGAC
>DAFR01000105.1:4428-4591 GCA_002497965.1 Methanomicrobiaceae archaeon UBA436
TATATCGCGGCCGCGGGGGAGAGGCATGGTATAGAGACGCCCTACAACCGCTTCATCGCAGGGCTCGTCCGCTCCGCCGAAAAGCAGCCCGTGAGGTCATGATACAGTCACGCCCTGCCGGGTTTTGCCGCGAGGCGCCGGGCCGCTTCTCTTGCCCTCGCCT
>DAFR01000146.1 GCA_002497965.1 Methanomicrobiaceae archaeon UBA436
TGGCCGCTCATGACCAGTATTCTCTCGGCCCCACACATCTCGAGAAGAAGATCGAAGAAGTGGATGGGATGCATATTCCCCACAATACGATTTACCGGATCCTGCTGGAGCATGGACGGGTGGAGGTCTGCATGAAGAAGCGGAAGCAGCGGAAATGGGTGCGCTATGAACGTGACCACGCAATGTCACTCTGGCAGGGAGACTGGAAGATGATCTCATTGGATGGCCAGAACCGATGGCTCATCGCATTCATGGACGATTCCTCCCGGCTCATCACCTGTTACGGGGTCTTCGACCGACCCACGACTCACTTCACCATGCAGATCTTGGAACAAGGATTCCGGGAATACGGAACGCCCCTGGAAATCCTCACGGACAACGGTTCACAGTTTGTTTCAGCCAGGAACCCAAAAACGGCAGATCATACCTTTCGAAAATTCCTTGAGTCCCATGGGATTCGGCATATCAGAGCCCGGGTGAATCATCCCCAGACCAATGGCAAGATTGAGAGATTGTTTGGTGAGGTAGAGCGGAGAACTTCACGATTTGGTTCAGTGGAGAAAGTCGTGCATTGGCATAATGAGATCAAGCCTCACAGTAGTCTCGATTATGATGAACCCGTTCACGCTTTCTGGTATCGGTTGCCACCTGAACGGATCCTGGGATACGCCCAGAGGTGGTTGTATGCGGAAGGTTGATACCTGTAAAATTTATTCGGGATACTACAGCCTGGCAACAAAAAGAGGTGTTCCCAGCAAAGGCCCGGATGACTACGCGACCTTTACTGCCTTCTCTTCGGACAGGGTGCAATTGAGTGCCATGTCCCATGCAGCGATACGGTATCGAATCACCTGGCCCCGGTAACGGTCCAGGTCGAAGGGCACACTCCCGCCGGCGAGGTTGTCGAAGAGGCGTTTCTCGACGGTCCCGTTGATAAGAACGTCTATCCTTGCGAGCTTGTGGTTGCAGGGAACCGGTTCCGATGCCGTGTAATGGAAGACGTAGCCCTGGCCAGACTTCTCGCAGGAGACAGACACCCCTATCGGGGCATTGAAGTCTTCGTGGGTCCTTGCATTCCCCACCCCGGCCTGCAGCGGGTAGCTCCCCTGGCCGCTGCCGGGGTACGTCTTTTGCAGCCATCTCTTGTGCCTCGTGAATGCATCGAACCCCTTCAGGTCGATATATGCCGGCCGGTTCATCCCGATCCCGTCCCGAAATGCCGATTCGAGGAGGGGGACCGAGTCCAGCTGAAAACCGGCAAGTAGCGTCTCGACCGTGTCAATGGCGACCGGGTCCTTTGCACAGAGGACCGCGTTCATGAGGATGTAGTCGGTCCTGGCGTCCCAGTCCTCGGCATTGTTCGTCGGGCCGGACCTGTTCCCGGTGAGGGCATCCATGATCACGAAGTCGAACCCCCGTGCACGGTTCATCGCGCACAGGTAATCGAGGAAGAGGCGGATATCGCCCGTACCGAACCCATACCCGGAATGCTCCTGCTTCTCGAGGACTCCGAGCATCGAGCCCCAGTGGAGCTTGAGCGCCCCGGTTGCGCCGCAGAACCCGTGGCTCTTCAGGATGGGGATCCCGATGTACACATCGCAGTACTCCCTCTCCCCCCTCGCCTGCTCCTTCGTCCGGAGGAACTTGGGGAGCCATACGTCGCACCTCCCCCGGACCGGCTCGTCGATAACTGTCAAGAACCGCTCCGACATCGGGACCGAGTCGAGGTTGACGAGCTGTGCCCCGGACCCTCCATCGAGCACGCCGTCGGCATCGTAATCGTAGCAGATATCCTTCTCGCTCACCGATTTCCCCTCGCTCCGCTGCAGCCGGGCGTAGTAAAAACTCTGGGGATTATTCTTGTCCGACGGGTCCTTCTCGGGACTGAAGGTCGCATCGATGACCTTCAAGTCCGCAGTCCCGCCGGACCCGATTATCTCCCGGACTTTCCCCGCGACGTACCTTACTATCCGCGGGTCAGAGATGATCGCCCGCCCCTTCTCTCCGGGCATGCCTTGGCTCGGTCCGACGATGTTGACCTTGATCACCACCCGGTCCCCCGGCCCGATGATCGCCGAGAGGCCGCGGGGCCCGAGCACCTGGGCGATTGCGTCATCGACGAGCCCGGGGATCTCCCCGTCGGTGGGCTCCCGCGTCATGCACGAAAAACCCACGACCGGCAGGGGGTAATCGGGGGGGATTTCGGGGCGGGCCTTCGTATTTTCATACACTGCTTCAACAGTGGTTCCCCGGACACCGGTGGCGGAGATCTGTCTCACATCGTCGTGGATCTTCTCCCAACGGCGGGCGATATCACTGGAATAGGTGATGCTGACCGGGGGAGATACTACATCGGGGGAACTGCCGTCAGATGCTTGATTTTCAGGTGGATCCATGTCTGGTTGACTCCTTCAGATTGTCAACGGCGGTGTAAAAGTGCACAGATTTGGGCGGAACAAAAGTGTACACTTGAGTCCATAAACCTATCTTTTTTCATCCCGGAAGCGTATTGGAGAAAAGCCCCTGTTTCCGCCGTTCTTTCA
>DAFR01000135.1 GCA_002497965.1 Methanomicrobiaceae archaeon UBA436
TATTTCCCCGGTGCAGGGAATAATATTTCAAAAAGACCCTGGTGTTTGGAATAGGTATGTGATTACGAAAAATAGATTTAAGAGCAGACGTCTCAAAAGAGGTACTGAGGGGTGCTGGATATTACTGTTATAGCGTTCGCCCACCACAAGGGTGGTACAGGAAAGACTACCTCCTGCCTTAACGTTGCAGGTTACCTCCAGAAGGATGGAAAACGTGTTCTGGTGGTGGACTGCGATCCGCAGGCCAACGCTACCAGCGGGCTCGGCGTCGACCCGGAAAGAGTTGAGCAGAGCATGTATGACGTCTTCATGAGTGTCTTTGAGGGTTTTCCAGATGCCAGGATCGCTGATATCATAGTCCCCACGGCATCGGGGATTTATCTCGCCCCCGCGACCCTTGACCTGGTTGGGGTCGAACCCTATCTCTACGGCATAGACGACCGGGCGGGGATACTCAGGGAGGTGCTCACCCCCGTGCGGGACACCTATGACTTCATCCTGATTGACACACCCCCGAGCATGGGTCAGTTTGTCATCAACGGCCTTGTCGCAGCCGACCGTACCGTCGTCACCCTCGATGCCGGCACCTTTGCCCTCAACGGTATGGAGGCGCTGTCGATGATCTTTAACGACATCCGGGAGATGATCGGGGAGGACGTCAACGCCGATTTTGCCATCCTGACGCGATGGGGCGGATCTGATGACTCCGGGGGCGGTCTGGCGCTCTTTCTTAAGCGGATCTTTTCACCCGCATCCTTTGCCGAGGAGGAGCGTGAGAAGGAGCGTCTGAAGGCGTTTGAGTCTGAGGTGAGAAAGAAGTTCAAACAGGTGTTTGTAGTTCATTACTCGCCTCTAATCTATGAGGCGCAGCAGAAGGGGCTCCCGATCTCCCACTATGCGCCGGAGAGCAAACCAGGCAGAGACTATCGGGCAGTAGCAACTGCGCTGGAGAGCCTTGGAAGTAAATAAGATTGAGGATGTGTGACCGATGATCGAGAAACCTGGAAGAAAAGCACTATTTACCGGACCGGTTGCGCCGGGTATGACAGGACAGGAGCAGGGGGCTGTGATAGTCCCGAGGGCAATCGAGGCTGCAATTCAGGCGGTGCTTGCCGGCGACGACGCGGCGCAGATCGACGCTGCCGCAATTCCTGAGGCCTACAGGCCGCTGGCCGCCTCGATCAATGCGCTGATCGAGAAGAAGCGGGAAGAGAGACAGCGTCTTAAGAAACGGCTGGATGAGGCAAATATGCTCCTCAAGGGTTCTGATACAATAATCCAGCAGAACCCGATACCCATGCTGGTCGTTGACCCGCAGTTCAGGATAAAGATGGCAAACGCTGCCTATGCCGAGATGAGCGGGATCCCGATGGAGCAGGCGGTCGGCCGGAGCCTCCGCGACTTCAAGATAAAGTCGCAGAAGGGTTCCGGACTCAGGCAGGTGCTCCAGGAGAAGAAACGCGTAGAGGCGGAGGTTGTCGTCGAACTGCCAGCAGGCACCCGTATTCTTGAACAGTACGGCATCCCGCTGCTCGACAGCGCGGGCGAGATCGAGAGCATACTGATAGTCTATAATGATGTCACCAGGCAGCGGGAGTGGGAGGAGGAGATCAAATCCCAGATGGCAGACATTGCGGAGTTGCAGCGTCAGTCCGATACGATCATCCAGCAGAACCCGATGCCAATTCTTGTCGTTGACACGGCGATGAAGATCCAGAATGCCAACGATGCATACCTCAAACTGACCGGGATTGATAGATCGCGTGTCACCACCATGACCCTGCGCGACTTCAGGGTCCTGAAGCAGACGGGAGAGGGGATCAAGAAGGTGGTCACCGAAAAGGCGCGGGTTCGCGGCGAAGTGACGGTAGAGTTTCCCGCAGGCACCTACACCCTGGAGCAGTACGGGATCCCGCTGTTTGACGAGAAGAACGAACTGAACCGGATCCTGATTGTTTACAACGACGTCACCGAGCAGCGCAAGAAAGAGGAGCAGATCAGAGAACTGATGGAGAGGGCAAAGAAAGAGAGCGAGCAGCTCGCCGAGAGTGCCGAAGCCCTCGGAAACGCCCTTTCCGCCATGTCAAAAGGCGACCTGACGACGTTTGTGGAAGCGGAGAGCGACGATCCGCTCCATAAGGTCAAGAAGGATTACAACACCTCGCTGACGGCCATCCGGGCGGTCCTTGCCGACGTGGCAAAGGCGGTCGAACAGGTGGACATGACGACTAAAGAGGTCAGCAAGAGCACCGATGAGATCATCCGCGCCACGGAGCAGGTCGCTGTCTCGACGCAGCAGTCTTCAGAGGATGCACGCCGCCAGCTCGAGAAGATCGAGGAGATAGGAAAGGATGTCAACGACCTCTCGGCATCCATCGAGGAGATTGCAAGCACATCGCAGACGGTCATGGAGCAGGCCACAAAATCTGCCAGAGAGGGGAGCGAAGCCGCCTCTCTGGGTGATGTTGCGGCAAAGAAGATGCAGCTGGTCGAGGGGATCTCCAAGCAGACTGTCGACGAGATCAACACCCTCAACAACCAGATGCGCGAGATCAACAACATCGTCAAGTTGATCGCTGACATCGCCAACCAGACCAACCTGCTGGCGCTGAACGCCGCAATCGAGGCCGCACGTGCAGGGGAGCACGGCCGCGGGTTTGCTGTGGTTGCCGGGGAGATCAGGAACCTTGCGGGGGAGTCCAAGCGGGCAAGCCAGGATATCGAAGACCTGATCCGGACGATCCAGGCAAGCACCGAGAGGACGACGGGGTCGATGCAGGCATCCCACCAGGAGATCCAGGCAGGCATCGAGAGCGTCAACAAGGTTATCGCGAGCCTGAACCGGATCGTCGACAGCGTGGAGGTTGTCGCTCACGGCATCAGCGAGATCACAAAGGCCACGGAGGACCAGGCCACATCCACAAACAGTGTCATGCAGAAGATGGATGAGTTCACTCATATGACCAAAGAGAGCCTGGACCGCACCGAGGATATGGCAGCGCTCGCCGAAGAAGTCAGCGCCTCGACGGAGGAGGTCGGGAGCGCCTCCCACGAACTGGCAAGCATGGCCGAACAGCTCAGAAAAGCGATGACGCGGTTCAAGTTGAACTGAGGAGGAGACGATGGCAGCATCCGTGGATGTGGTGGAGTTCCAGCTCGGGAAGGAGCATTACGCACTTGATATAAAGATTGCGCGAGAGATCGTGGAGATGATGCCAATCACCCCCCTTCCACGTGCACCCCCATACCTTGCGGGCATCATCAACCTCAGGGGCGAGATCACAAACATAATCAACCTGCGCGACCTTCTCGGACTCCCTGATTCCGGGGAATCGGAGAACCGGAAGATTGTCGTGCTGATGCCGGAGGTGGCGGGCGGGTCGAACGTCGGTATAATCGTCGATGACGTTCACAGCGTCATATCCGTCCGTGAGGACCAGATCGAGCGAATCAACGACAGCATCACCTCATCCATAAGCTCCTACATCAAGGCGATCATCAAGATCGGGGATGCAGAAAGGGCAAAGACGGAGAGTCTCATAATCTGGCTTGATGTCCAGAAAGTGATCAACGATCTTGGTGGAAACTATCAGAGCGCTCAGTAGGCCGGGGGTTGCCGGCACGAGTGTGAAACAGCCTCATGGATGAGTTTGCATCGCTCCAGAGGACCATCGAGCGGCTGCTCGGTATAAAGTGCTCGAACTACAAAGAGGATTATATAAAGCGGCGCCTCCTCTCCAGGATGAGGCTTACAAACACCGCTGATTTTGAGGCTTACCATCGCTACCTGCTGGCAAACCCGCAGGAGCATGAACTCCTCCGCAACGCTCTTACCATAAACGTCACCAAATTCTTCCGCGACCCTGAGGTCTTCGAGGTGCTGCGCCGGGAGATTCTGCCGGATCTTGCACGCCGCAGGGACTCGATCAGGATCTGGTGCGCGGGCTGCGCCACGGGTGAGGAGCCCTACTCGATCGCCATCCTGGTTCACGAACTGCTCGCGCTCCGTAAAGATATCAGCGTAACAATATATGCAACCGATATCGATACCGTTGTGCTGCAGAAAGCCATTGCGGGGGTTTATGATGCAAAAACGCTTGAGAATGTGGATGAAAAGAGGATTCGCAAACATTTCATCAGTCGCGACGATGGTAAGTTTGAAGTCCGCCCTCATATCAAGAGCCTCGTGCGGTTTCGTGAGCATGATCTGATGTCGGGGGAGCCCGTCGCGAGGTACCTCGACATCGTGACCTGCCGAAACGTCACCATATACTTTACCGAGAAGCAGAAGAACGATCTTACGCAACTTTTTTACTCTGCGCTTGCTTCTGGTGGCTACTACGTCATGGGTAAGACCGAGTACCTGGGAAGAGAGGTTGAACACCTTTTTGTGCCATATAACAGTGCACAGAAGATCTTCAGGAAGGCCGCCTGAAGTTATTTTGGTGAGATTGAGTCCCCTTCCGTCTTACTATCCCTGACGATCTTTGAGATTCGCTCGAGGAATGCTTTCTTCGCCTGGTAGCGCTTTAGTTCGGTGACAAGCATGGAGAAGTTTACACCGACGACGATGATGATGAGCATGAGGCTGATCCAGAGCTGGCTGCCCTGGCTTGTGATGAGTGTTGCCACAAGGAGCACCACGAACGATAGCAGGTAAAAGATCACCCAGGTGCGCACTTCTGTGACGTCCATGCTCCTCCATCAAGACGCTGGTGCGGCCAGGTATTAACGCTTATGTTTTACGTTCTATCTTCTGAGATGAGGTTGATCCTGCCCCGAGACCGGGACGCTCGATCTGCTGCTCTCGTGGCGGTAAACCCAAAGGTCTTTTTAACATCTGCACCACCTTAAATCTGTGGATAAAGGCGATCTCCTCAGTATCATTGCTGCCCTGATCATCGTCTCCGCGGTAGCACTGCTCCTTCGACCGCCGGTAGCGGAGCCGGGATCAGGGGTTCCGGGGACTCCCATTCCAACGCCCACACCTCCCATAACCACCCCTACCCCTATCCCGACACCGACCATTGCCCTGCCCGAATCGTTCAGGATCACCTACACGACCAGCGTCTGGGACTACCCCGTCTGTTACCTCCCGGAGAACCTTACCAGGTATGGTGGCTCCGACCCGCCCTGGAAGGGAGCCCACCGGGCGATACCGTTTGCCTATATAGAGGAGAGCAGGGGCGGGATCACAGAGACCTTCTACGTCCCATATTCGGTATGGAGGCTAAACTGCAGCGTTTCAGCAACGGTGTGGCCCGAGGCGGCCCGCTTCCGGATGGCTCTCGTTGAACTTGAGAGCGGGACGATAGTCGAAGGGGCTGAACTCTACTATCCGGGCAGCATCATCAAAAACGTCGAGAGAGGAGGGAAGGAGTTTTACATCATCGTGAGCGTGGATAATATCGATTCATACCGCATCACCCTGGAGACGCTCCCGGATTACCTGCCGGCCACGCGGTAAGAGCCGGGCTCTCCCTGCGGTTTTTGATGGGCTCACCGCCTGGTCTGACCGCAGCCGGTTGCCTTTTGCGGTAGATGTGTTGGATACACCGGTTGCAGTTAAATGATTCGTTCAGATCTTTTCAACCGTCACCCTGACCCTGTCCCCGGCCTTTACACCGTGCCCTTTCGGGACGTCAATGTTGAACCAGAGAACTTCCGGGTTTTCGTAGTTCTTGTCCTGGGACATCAGGCAGTCTTTCTGCTCGTTGATGTTTGCCACAAACTCGATGGTTGCTTCAAACTCCACGATCTTCATGCAGGAAGAGTGGGTTTTCCTGAATAAAATTATGATGGGCGAGGGGTTACCCGCCAGGTGGTACTGCTTGAGTAACTCCACCGCTTGATATCCAGGTCATCGCAGATCTCAGAGAGGATGGCAAGGTTAGTGCCGACCTCCTTTGGAGAGAGGCCAAGATCGAGTGCGATATACTTGGACTTGAAGTAGGATTTGCCTGCACGCAACCCGACCCTGAGGTGGCGCAGGATCCTCCTCTGAGTCTCACTGTATTTCTCCTTGATAGGTTTCTTCGCCGACATCGACTCACCTCCCGGTGAGGGTTTGTTTTTGTCTGGATCTTTATATAACTTGCCTATCGAAAGGGGCAAATTTCGTTGATCCTCTCTCTTACGGTTCATGGAGGATAGCCAGAAGAGATCAAACCAATACTTCCCAGGTTTGATAAACCACTCCATTGACGGAGGCCGCGGAGCGGCGGGGGTTTTCTGCGAGACGCCATTCCGGCGAGATGCGGAGACGGGAGACTGATGAAGGGGGTATCCGGGTGAGATGGCGGGAGGAGACCGTCAGTTCGCGACCTCACCAGACACTCGATGAGATCGTGTTTCACCCCTGGCACGGCCATCGGGCCAATCTCCAACCACTGCCCGCCCCCTTATAGGGGGCGGGAGGAGGCGCTGGAAGNNGGGGTGTTTCCAGCGAGAGAGGTTTCCGGTGACACGCAGGCGACAGGGGCGGGGGATATTCCATCCCCATCCCCGGCGAGCCCCTCCCCCCGCCGGGGCGATTCGCCATAGACGCACCGCGAGGGAGGAGGCAACCTTTCTGCCGCCAGTTGTGAACACCCTGCCGAGATCCTGTTTCCACCCCGTGCACGGCTATCCCGGGCAATCGCCCCTCACTGCCCGCCCCCGGATGATGGCGGTGGTCAGCCGCAAAAAACGTTCACCGCGGTGGTGGTTCGGTGGCGTCAAACTGGTTTGATGGGCTCAACCCTCTTTCCGTGGAGGGTTCGTCAGGGGAGTTTCCATCGGGGAGCCTCAAATTTCCAGTCCCGAGGTATCGTGCTGCCTGGATGGTGTCCCTAGCAGAACCCCTGGTGCTTCCTGCACCACCGCTCGCTCACTTCCCGGTGGGCAAGGCAAGTGTGTGTGGCGATCTATAGACCCCGGCCAGAAGGCGGGGGGTGGTTCACTTTGCCACGGCAGGATTGTGGTGACGATCCTCACCGGGAGGTTTTACTGAGTTTTTCTCCTTTTCTGGTCACCGCCATTTCGTTTGCTCCCTCCCTCATGGGGCCTGGCGGTTTTCAATATTATTATCTGTTAAAACGCCACAAATTATCACAATGGTGGGTGCGAAGAAGTACCATGCAGCGGCCGTGCTTGCGGTATGGCTCCTAATTGTCACCTTCTTCATGATCCTCAACCGGACGCTCGACCTTGAGGTATTCTTCGTACTCTCGCTCATAGGCCTCCTGGTCGTTGCCGTCCTGATCGACGGCGCCTTCTCGCGGCCGCGCTACATGCGCTACCTCGGCTACGTTATCATCGTGGAAGTTGCCATCTTCGCCTACATCGTCGCAGAGAAAATCCTGGAGATCATTGCTGCATGAGACCCCGGACGTCCCATATCATCCTCGTGGCCGCAGCCGTTCTGCTCACCCTCCTCCTTGCCGGAGAAGCGGTTGACCCTGTTCTCTATGCGGCTGAGAATATCTCGACCGCCGCCCACGCCGACCCTTCGACCATCGAGAAGCGCTCTCCGGGAGATGCTGCATCCGTTATGCCCCTGATGGATGAGCTCCTGGGCCATACGGGGACGCTCGCCCTCACGATCAAGATCAAAGACTATGAGAGCGCCCAACGCGACCTCGCCCGATACTCCGAACTCACCAGCCAGTTTGACCGGCTTGTCGTCACGCTCGACCTCTCAGAGACCGATATCGCCGAGTTCCAGAAGAACAACAGGCAGAACCAGGAGGCCATGGCGGCGCTCCTGAACGACAGCCAGCGTCTTGACGAACTTCAAAGCCTCGAGATCGAGGTCCTGGACGGCGACCAGAGGATGGCGGTCGTCTACGAAGGCGAGGCCCTGCGGCAGAAGATGAAAGAGACCTACACCGCCTACGCCAAGCGTGAGCCCGAGACGACCAGGATCGCCACGCATTACGGCGCCAACGCCACCCCCTACCAGGAGAGCGTTGAGGTCCTTGCAGAGGTTGTCGGCGCCGCGGAAGAGTGGCAGGTGGAATGGCAGGATGGGAACGGGACTTCTGCAGGCGGTTCCGGCGGGGTTGCCCCCCGTTCTCCCCTCAACATCACCGTCACACCCCGAGAGGGGCGTTACGGCGAGAACCTCACCATCGGCGGGAGATACGTGGACGGTGTTCCCGGAACTCCTCTCACGATCTACGTCGACAGCAGGATCGCCGGAAACACCACCCTCGATGAGAACGCCGCCTACGCCTATCCCTACAGGATCGGTCGTATCCTGGCAGGGCCGCACCTGGTCTACGCCACCGCCGGCGTTATCTTCTCCGAGGTCGCGACATTCGATGTCCTGCCTGCAGAGACGAATATCAGCCTCGCCATCGCGGAGGTGAACCGGACGGCCGTTGCCTGCACCGGAAACCTCACAACGGAGGATGGCCGGGCTGTCCTGAATGCCCCCGTCCTCCTCCGGCTGGACGGCGAGACGCTCATCAGCACACAGACTGACGGCAACGGCACCTACGCAAGAACGCTCATACTTACCGGCGGGGAGCACACCGTCCGGGCGGAGTTCAACGCCGCAGGCTATCCTTTGAACTCCTCAAAGAGCGGGGTTGTGACCATCCAGGTTCGGGGCGAGGGGCTCTCGCCGTTTCCCTTCATCGCCGCCATCGCCGCCGCACTCGGTGCCGGGTGGTACATCCGGCGAAGGGGCCTGCCTCCGGAGCCTCCTGTCCCGGAAGAGCCCGATATCGAACCGCCGCCGGAAATCGCAGAAACGGGTCCGTCGGTGGAGATCGAAGGTCTCCCGCCGCGGGATGCCGCAACCATCCTCTTTCGGGCGCTCCGTGAGAGGCTCGGCATCCCTGCCACAAAGACGCCGCGGGAGTGCGCCAGGCTCGCCCCCGATCATGTCGCGTTCTTCGAACGCTACGAACGGATCCGTTACGCCGGGGAGACCCCCACGGATGAAGAACTCCGTGCGATGGAGCAGGAGGCGCTCGAGAGGGATGATTGATGCAGCGTGAGACGCGGGTGGTCCTCCTGGTCCTGCTCCTGGCCGGCGGCGCACTCTACCTTCACACAACCACCACCACCGAGGAGTTCAGCCGGCATAACATCGGCTGGAACGGCACATCCAGTCTCCCCGCGGAGGAGGTCCGCGACCTCGCGCGCCTCGACCCGGGTTCAACCCTCCTTCTCCTGGCGCCCGACCGGCCCTTCACACCTGAAGAGGTCGGTTACCTGCGGGCGTTCCTGGATGGCGGTGGCCGCGTCATCATCGCCGACGAGGAAGGGGCTGCAAACCCTCTACTTGCCGACCTGGGAAGCGAGATCCGCGTCCGGCCCGGGAATCTATCTAGCCTTGAGCGCGACTATGCCCATCCCGGTCTGTTCAGGGGCTATGTCGTCGGGAACGACACCCTCTTTGCCGGTGTCGAGACCGTCCTCCTCAATCGCCCTGCGGAGGTCGAGGGTGGCGAACCACTCATAGAGACATCTGTCCTCACCTGGGATGACGTCGATGGTGATGGCCGCGTTGGTGAGGGCGAGACCTTCGGGCGGAGTGTTGTATGCGCCAGGGAGGGTAACCTCATAGTCATCGGCGATGCAAGCTTGTTTATCAATGCCATGCTCCCCGAGAACCCGAAGTTTATAGAGAATCTCCAGCCGGTCCAGATCGACGCCGTCCACAGCAGGATCGGCAGCAGAAACCCGATCATCAACACCCTGACCTGGATAGCGGAGAGACCGCCGGCCGTGGCCGCCATAGCAGCTCTTGCCATCCTGCCGGTTGCCTGGCGGTTTGGGAGGAAGAGAGAATGAAGAAGAACAACCTGACAGAACGCATAGAGACGATTGCAAACACCTACAGAACCATCGATGAGACCACCCGGGAGATGGTGGTCGGGAACCACCACCTCATCAGGGCGATCTTTGTCACGATGATCAGCGGCGGCCACCTCCTGATCGAGGGCACTCCGGGGACGGCGAAGACCACCATCTGCAAGACCATCGCGCGGTTGATAAACTACGATTTCAAGCGCATACAGGGCGCGGTGGATATCCAGCCGGCAGACATCATCGGTGTACGGGTCTACGACCGGAACAAGAGCGAGTTCATCCTCCAGAAAGGCCCGATCTTTACAGACTTCCTTATGGTCGATGAGATGAACCGCCTCACCCCGAAGACCCAGAGCGCGCTCCTCGAGGCTATGAGCGAGGGTCAGGCGACGATCGACGGTGAGACACACCTACTCCCCACCCAATTCTTTGTCATCGCAACCCAGAACCCTCACGAGGCGGAGGGGACGTTCCCCCTGATCGAGGCGCAGCGCGACCGGTTTATGTTCAGCGCCGTCCTGACGCACCTCGATGCGGAGAACGAGCTTGAGGTCATACGCCGGGAGCAGGCAGGGGAACTGGACTGGGGGATCTACCACGACCGGATCAGACCGGTTCTCGGCCCCAAGGAGGTGGCGGAGATGGCTGCAACCGTGCGGCAGATCCGGATCGATGAGTCGGTCATGGCCTACATACGCGACCTTGTCACCGCCACACGGCTGCACAGCGATATCCGGCTCGGCGCAAGTTCCCGGGCCTCGATCGCCTTTGTCCGGGGGTCAAGGGTCCTGGCTGCGTTAAACGGCCGGGATTATGTCATCCCGGACGATGTCAGGGAACTCGCCCACCCGGTCTTCAGGCACCGCCTCCTCCTCACCCGTGAGGCGACGATCACCGGCCTGGCGGTGGACGCGGTCATCGACGAGATCCTGGATAGCGTCGAGGTGTCCTGAGGCATGATCCGGCCGACCCGGACGGCTGAGGGCGTTGCGGCCCTGGCCCTGGCGCTCACCGTTGTCGCGATACTGGTCTCCAGCCCCGCCTCGGCCCTGGCCGCCGGTTCCCTGGCCATCTTCCTCATCTGGCGCGGCTGGCGGTTTGAGCGTGATATCGCGGTCGTCGTCAACACTCTTTCGGTCGAGCGGACTGCCGGGCGGACGATCCTCCGGCAGGGGGCGGCCGTGAGAGTCGGGGTGCGGGTTGACTGCACGATTCCGCCGGGGATGAAGGTCAGCGTCCGCGACATCCCGCCGGCGGTTGCCGCCGCTGAACCCCCGCTATTTCCACCCGGGCAGACGGCAACCTACACCCTCCGGGTCATGGCGCCTGGAGAGACGTCGTTTGGGGGGGTTGTGGTCTCTGCCAGCGACACCTTCTTCTCCCGCGACCTCATCGTCCGGGGTTTCCGCGCCCCCCACCTCCGGGTCTTCCCGGCGGTGATGAGATCCGCTGACGGCGGCGGCAATGGGGCCGGCGGCGGAGAGGTTGAGGTCGACCGCCGGACGACGCTTACAGGACAGAGCGTCAGGGGGTTCCGGCCCTACGCCGTGGGTGACGACCCCGGGCAGATCGACTGGAAGGTGACCGCCAGGCGCGGCACATACTACGTGCGGCAGCTGACCGGGCTTGAGGGCGGGGCGCCGCTGATACTGGTCGACCTTCCGGCCAGGGCAGATGACAGGGAGTCCTTTGCCAGGTTAATGGCGGCCGTCTCGGGGGCGGTCGAGGGTGCGATCAGATCGCGTGATGGCTGTTCCATCCTGGTGATTGCCGGCCCGGAGATCGTCAGGTTCATCCCGCGAACGGAGGAGGTGAGGGATGCGTTCTCTGTCCTTGCCGGGCTTGAACCCGTCGAGCCCCGGATCTCGCTGTACCGGGCGCCGGGTCCGGCCGTCCTTGCGGCCCGCGCCCGGAGTATCAGCAGGGAGGCGGCCTGCGGGGAGAGG
>DAFR01000024.1:0-1971 GCA_002497965.1 Methanomicrobiaceae archaeon UBA436
GAGAAGGCTCCGGAACGGAAGTTCAGGGAGAGCGTGGATCTCACCGTCAACCTCAGGAATATCGATATGTCTCAGCCAAAGAACCGTATCGATGAGACGGTTCTTCTCCCGCACGGTTTTGACAACGTCAAGATTGCTGTTCTCGGGAAGGGGGATATCGTTACGCAGGCGAAAGAGGCAAATGTCGACCTCATCCTGGGTCCTGAGGATATCGAACGGCTCGGTGGCGAACCACGGGAGGCTCGGAAGATCGCGGATGAATATCGGTTCTTCCTGGCTGAGACGGCAATGATGCCTCTTGTTGGCCGCTATCTCGGTGTCCGGCTGGGTCCGCGTGGAAAGATGCCGATTCCGATCTCGCAGGCAACCGATATCCGGCCCATCGTTCAGCGCCTGAGGAACTCCGTGAAGATCCGGACGAAGGACAAGAAGGTCTTCCACACCAAGGTCGGGACCACCGCGATGGATCCTGCGGAGATCGCTGAGAACATCGATACAATTCTCCGGCGGGTTGAGTCCGTCCTGGAGAGTGGAGCGATGAATATTCATTCGGTCTACGTGAAGACGACGATGGGGCCGGCAGTGAGGGTGATCTGATGGCACTCTATACGCACCATCTGCCCCGGTGGAAGAGGGATGAAGTAGAGGAGATCAAGCGCGGCATCCAGGAGCACCCGGTCGTCGGTATCGTGAATATGCACGGTATCCCCGCCTCGCAGGTGCAGCATATCCGGTGGAACCTCCGCGGCACAGCGAGGGTGAAGATGTCCCGCAACACGCTCATCGAGCGCGCCTTGAACGAGCTCGGCGGTAGCGTTGCAGACTTAAAAGAGCACTTTGAAGGCCAGAGTGCCCTGATCTTCACAAACGAGAATCCTTTCAGGCTCTTTAAACTGCTTGAGCAGACCAAGACGAAGATGGCTGCAAAGCCCGGCGAGATTGCGCCCGAGGATATCGTTGTCCCGAAGGGCCCTACCACCTTCAAACCCGGTCCTATCGTTGGCGAGTTCCAGCAGGTGGGCATACCCGCGGTCATCGAGGGTGGCAAGGTCAAGATTCGCGAGACGAAGACGGTCGTGAAGAAGGGCGAGGTGATCAACCGGAAGGTCGCTGAGGTGCTCTCGAAACTCGGGATCAAGCCGATGGATGTCGGGCTTGCCCTTCAGGCTGCGTACTACCGCGGCAGTGTCTTCACGCCGGATATGCTTGCAATCGATGAGGAGGCCTACGCGAACAACATCGCGTTCGCGGCCAGGCAGGCGTTCAACCTCTCGGTCAACGCTGCAATCCCGACCAGGCTTACCATCGAGGCCATCATTGGCCGGGCGGTAAATGAGGCGCGGAACGTCGGTGTTGAGGCAGGCGTCTACGAGAAGGATATCATCGACCTGATCATCGGGCGTGCCAGGCGCGAGATGCTGGCTGTGGCGCTCGCGGCACAGGCCAGGGGGTTCGACCTTGATGAGGAGACCCTGAAGGCGGCAACGGCCGCCGCACCTGCCGTGTCCGCTGCGGCTCCGGCTGCTGCTGCAGCACCTGCCGCAGAGGAAGAGAAGAAGGAAGAGGAGAAGAAGGAGGAGGACGAGGAGAGCGGTCTTGCCGGTCTCGGTGCCCTCTTCGGCTGATATTTCAAAAACGAGGTGAATCAAGAATGGAGTATATCTACGCTGCACTGCTCCTGCACAACGCAGGCAAGGAAATTACTGAAGAGAATGTGACTGCTGTCTTAAAATCTGCCGGTGTCGAGGTTCAGGACGCCCGCGTGAAGGCGCTCGTCGCCGCACTTGAGGATGTGAACATCGAGGAGGCCATCAACAGGGCCGCCCTTGCACCTGTCGCTGCTGCTGCACCCGCTGCCGCCGCTGCCCCTGCAGGTGCCGCCGCACCCGCCGCAAAGGAAGAGGAGACGGAAGAGTCAAAGAAGGAAGAGGACGAAGAGAGCGGTCTTGCCGGTCTCGGTGCCCTCTTCGG
>DAFR01000024.1:2060-5277 GCA_002497965.1 Methanomicrobiaceae archaeon UBA436
GGCAGGGCGAACCCGCAGAACTGCTCGAACCTTGCAAAACTTCAATGACCGCGATCCCGGTCGTCCGTGAGTCCAGCAGCGCAGGGGGCGGTCATGTGATCTCTGCAGCATTTGGGGCAGGGATCAGGCATGCTGCAACTCCCACCAGAAGGTGGTGGGGGTGTTTCCACGAATACCGTTCAACCTGAGACGCAAGCGAGAGGGGATGGGGCGCCCCTCCGCCCCCGGGCGGCGGTATCCTGCCTTGAAGGGGCTATCCCCCTCACTCCCGCCGCATGCTCCCGCCGTAGACCACCTGTCCGAAACTTATGCACCCGTCCCCCAGCGGATACTCCCGGCTGACGATGAACTCAAGCCCCGCAGCCATAACCCCCGCCCCGATCGTCTCCCGGATCGCCCGGTTGTAGGCCACTCCGCCCGAGAGCACCACCCGCGGGATCCCGCGCTCCTCTGCCGCCCGGACTGCCATAGTGGTCATCCCACGCGCCAGGTTGAACTGGATGGACGCGGCGATATCGGCCACCCTCTCTCCCGCAACCATACGCCTGTACGCCTCCTCCAGGAGAGACCGGGTCGATAGAACCTCGCACCCCCCATCCTGCCGGAACTCGATCTCCCAGACCGAAGCCCTGCCCCCGTATGCCTCCGACTCGAGTTCCATTGCCGGTTCACCATCGTATGTCCGCTCCCGGCAGATCCCGAGCAGGGCCGAGGCGGCGTCCAGGACGCGGCCGGTGCTCGATGTCGCGGCGACGTTCAACCCACGCTCAACCTGCTTTGCAAGGACGGCGAGCTCCATATCGCTCCAGCCCCGCGAAGCGAGCAGGCCGCGGATCTCCGCCGTCGGCAGGATGCCGTAGAGCATCCGTTCCGGGAACCGGGTGGCGAGATCGCCGCCGGGCATCGGGACAACCTCCAGGTGAGCGACCCTCTCAAGGTGCGGAACCTCTCCCGCAAAGACCTCGCCGCCCCAGACAGTGCCGTCATCGCCGTATCCGACACCGTCGATGGCGATCCCCACACACTCCTCCCGTGTGGCGGCGGCGATGTGCGCCCGGTGGTGCTGAACGGCAAGAAGTTCCGCCCCGTTTGCTTCGGCAACCTCCCTTGCATAACGGGTCGAGAGGAACTGCGGGTGAAGGTCGTGGACGACCAGATCGTATCTTGCGTCGGTGAGTTTTCCGATCTTCTCCACCGTCTCCGTAAGGTAGGCCAGGGTCTGGGGGTTCCTGACATTCCCNNACGTGCGGAGACGTTATGCAGAACCCGTTTTTGTAGACCGATATGTTCGAGTTCAGTTCCGGGCCAACGCCCAGGATGCACGCATCGCCGAGATCTATGGCCTCCCGCTTCGGGGCAAGACCCCGGGAGAGGCGGATGATGCAGCCGTNNCCGTCTCTCACAACCGAATCGTCGCAACGGTTGACGATCCGGCGGTTGTGCGTGAGTATGTAGTCCACCTGCCGCGGCAGACGTTCCAGGGCGCTCTCGAGATCCGTTATCATCGGGTAGCCCGGCAGGTTTGCACTCGTCATCACGAGGAGCGGGTGGGCGAGGTTCGCGAAGAGGAGGTGGTGCAGCCCGGTGTAGGGGAGCATGCACCCGATGGTGTGGAGACCCGAGAGCACAGGATGGGATGCGGGGTCCCGTTTTGCGAGCACCACGATCGGCCGTTCCCGGGAGCAGAGGATCTGCCGCTCCTCGTCCGATACGACCGCGATCCGCTCCACCTCCCCGGGAGTCGCCATCACTGCGAGAGGCTGCTCCGTCCGGCCCAGGCGGCGTTTCAGCTCACCGGCCGCCTCTTCTGTGCAGGCGATATGGAACCCCCCGATCCCCCGGATGGCGACGATCGAACCGGCATCCAGGAGGGTTGCCGCTTCCCGGACGGGATCCGCCGCCGCGAGCGGCGTCCCGTCGGCCTGAAAGAGGGCGAGGTGGGGCCCGCAGGCCGCACAGGCGATCGTCTGTGCGTGGTGGCGCCGGCACGACGGATCGGTATACTCGCTCCCACAGGCGGTACACATCGGAAACTCCGCCATCGACGTCCGTTCCCGGTCATAGGGGATGGCGTTGATGATGCTGTACCGTGGGCCGCAATTAACGCAGGACGTGGCCCAATACCCTTCGTATCGCCCGCCCGGCATGAAGATATCGGCGATGCAGTCGTCACAGGTGGCGACGTCGGTCGGGATGAATCCCGAGAGGCTCCCGGAGCCACTCTCGAGGATGGTAAAACTATCGGGGGGGTTACCGCGCAGATTATGGACATCTACAGAATCTATGTGAGATAACGGCGTCCCCCGTGAAACGGCCTCCAGGAACTCCTCGAAGCGGTCCCCGAACGCATGGATTTCCACCTCGCTCCCGAGGTTTTTAACGGTCCCGGTGATCCTGAATTCCCGGGCCTTTGCATAGACGAAGGGACGAAATCCGACCCCCTGGACGATGCCCCGGATGATGATAATGCCACATGTACGCATTGAGATTTCAGCAAAAATTTATGGAGTTATACAGCGATATAACTATAGGGTATCGCAGTGACGGGACATATTAAAATTCTTAACGATCCGGTGGAACTGGTTCCTCTTCTTATAACGTTCAATAATGCTGATTATAAAAAAATCTATGAGCTCTTAAACAAGGCATGGCTGACCGAGAATGACCTCGGGGTGTACGCCGGGACCTCGACGGTGGCCGAGTGCCTCTCTATCCTCAAGAAGGGAAACCTCATCGAAGAACAGTGGCGGATGCCCAAGCCCGGAGAGAAGCCGACGAAGGAATACCGGGCGACATACAGCAAATTCAGAGCGAGTTTTCAGTGTTCTATGGGCGATATCGGAGATCTGCTGCATATCGCCGTCTCAAACGACGAGGCCCTCCGTACGATCGTGGACTCGGTCGAGCAGGAGATTGTGGCCGGGACGACCTCGATCGGCGACATCTCCCGGAAATACGGGGTCAGCCCGACCTTCATCAAGGGACTGGCGAAGAGGATTCCCGGTCTCGACGTGAAAGGGCAGGGAATGGTGTTGCTTGACCGACTTCACTGACGACCCGCTCTACGTCATCCTGCGCAGTAAACGGGAGGCCACCCGGTTCCAGATCCTGGTGGAGATCGCCGAACACCAGCCGGCCGTCCGGCAGCAGGAGATCGCCGGGAAGCTCGGCGTGACACCCCAGGCCGTCTCCGAGTACATCCGGGAACTGGTGGATG
>DAFR01000119.1:0-6757 GCA_002497965.1 Methanomicrobiaceae archaeon UBA436
GCTCGCATGGTTACAGATGAGGACTGTTTGCAGAAACCGCCGGAGACCGGGGTCTGCGAGCGGGTCGATCGGGGCGCCGTCGAGGATGAACTCGCCCTCCGGGATGTATCCTGCACCGGTGACCTCGACCTCCGCTTCGGGCGTCCACACCCGGACAACGGTCATCTCGTTCCGGGTGAGTGTCCCGGTCTTGTCGGTACAGATCACAGAGACGGCGCCGAGCGTCTCCGATGCCGGCAGGTGGCGGATAAGACAGTTCCTCTGCATCATGTTCTTGACGCCCAGCGCAAGCGTCAGCGTCACGACCGCAGGAAGACCCTCCGGGATCACCGCCACCGCAAGCGAGACCCCGACAAGAAACATCTCAAGAAGTTCCCGCTGCTGAAGGAGACCGATGACAACCGCGATCGCGGCAATGCCGAGAGCGATCAGTCCGAGGTCGCGGCCGAGCCTGTCCATCTGCCGGGCGAGAGGGGTGGTTTCGTCCTCGACCCGCTGGGAGAGGCCGGCGATCAGCCCGAACTCCGTCTGCATGCCGGTGGCGACAACGTACCCCCGGCCGTGCCCGTTGACCACCGTTGTGCCGGCAAAGATCATGTTGCTCCGCTCGGCAAGGGGCGTCTCTGGCGGGAGTGAACCCGGCGCCTTGTCCACCGGCGCCGACTCGCCTGTCAGCGGCGCCTCGTCCACCTGGAGCGATGTCGCCTCGATGAGGTAGATATCGGCGGGAACCCGCTCACCCATCTCCACGACGGCGAGGTCTCCCGGGACTATCTCCGGAGCATCGATCTCCCGCCGCTCCCCATCACGGATAACCACCGCACGCTGAACGAGCAACTTTTTGAGTGCCGCGATCGCCTCCCCCGCCTGCCACTCCTGGGTGAACCCAAGGATGGCGTTTAAGAAGACGATGATCAGGATAGCCGCAGCGTCCAGCGGTTCGTCGACCGCAAACGAGACCGCGGCAGCGACTATAAGTATGATTATGAGGATGCTTTTGAACTGCCGTAAAAACACCTGGAGCCGGGTCTCACGCGCCTCCTCACGCAGGATGTTCTTCCCGTAACGCCGCAGCCGCTCCTCTGCCTCGGCCGTGGAGAGGCCCGAACGTCCTGTCCCGAGGTTCTGCTGGACGTCGTCCACGGAGAGGGCATGGTAATCAGGCAGAGGTCAGCCTCCTGCAGGCGGTGTCTCTGCATCCTGCTACCGGCAAGAGAGGCATATATTCCCTGTTCTGCACAGGAATATAAAAAGTAGAGTGATCGCTTACATGAACGGGGAGCAGAGGGGTCTTGAAGATATGCTGCACGAGCGGGAGAGTTGCCCAAAGATTGCAGCCGGTGCTTCCAGAAGTCGAAGCGAGCCGCAGCGCATAAACCCTTTTATGGGTGCAAACCGCATCCACTCTTCGGTATGACTGCTGCATGGCGCAGAGAGAGGTTAGAGAATTTGGCCAGACCCGCGGTCATCGTTCTCGTTGCAGCACTCGCGGTCTTATTCGACCTCGCTTTCGGCACGGTCGCCTACACCCACTTCTTCTACCTGGTGCTCATCCTGGCCGCTTTCTGGTACCGCCGCCGTGCCGTTGCCGTCGGACTGTTGCTCGCCGCAGTCCACGTAACCATCGAGTACCTCTTTCACGGCCCGCCTGGCCCCTCGGTCCTCGTAAGTGCAGCCACCTTCATCATCGCTGCCTGGCTTCTCGGTTATCTATTTGAAGTTGCGGGCAGGCGCAAAGGAGAACTCCATTTCCGCATCGGCGAGCCGAAACCGGCTGCATGCGAGTGTGATACCGGCCGGTTGATCGCCCTCCTCTCAAACCGCGACCCCGGAACGCGCTACCGGGCAGCCGGGTGCCTGGGTGATAGGGGCGACCCTGCAGCGGTCGAACCGCTTGCCGCTCTCCTGACCGACCGCGACACCGGTGTCCGCTGGAAGGCGGCGGAAGCGCTCGGCAAACTCGGCCTCCCGGCCGTTGGCGCGCTCACAGAGAGTCTGCGGCACGAGGACGCCGACGTCCGCTGGATGGCCGCGGTCGCCCTTGGGGAGATCGGCGATCCCGCGGCCGTCCCCGGACTGCTGGCCGCGCTCGACGACCCCGACACCTACGTCCGGAGCAGGGCGGCCGTTGCACTCGCGGAGGTCGGGGAGGCTGCACTGGAGGATCTCATCGCCGCAATCCACAACGGAGACGAGCGCGTAAGGTGGGGGGCGGCGATCGCGCTCGGAAAGATCGGAGGGGAGAGGGCTGTTGAAACCCTGATCAAGACGCTTCCCGACCCCGATGATGATGTGAGGCTGCGAGCTGCGGCGGCGCTTGCGGATATTGGTGAACCGGCTGTCCCGCGCCTCATGGACGCGCTCGGGACGGACGATGACCGTCTCCGGGAGGGGGCAACCGCCGCCCTCAGCCAGATCGGGAGACCTGCCGTCCCCGCAGTTGTTCGAGCGCTCCGCGAGGCTGGCGACTGGCGCATCCGTGCAGGGGCAGCCCGTGTTCTCGGGAGGATAGATGACCGACAAGCGGTGGAGGCCCTGATCAGCGGCCTCGACGATGCCCGGGAAGAGGTGCGCAGTGCCGCCAGGGAGGCTCTTCTGGCGGCATCAGGAAGACATAACTCTCGCGAAGAAGCACCTGAACGGTATGACTGAGATGGCCCGGATCGAGGAACTGATCGCCGACCTGAGGAGCGGTACGCTCGATGTGCGCCGCGCGGCGACCGCAAAACTTGGGACGAGCGGGAAAGAGGCCGTAGAACCGCTCATCGCCGTGATGCAGACGGGCGATAACGACCTCCGGTGGTATGCCGCCAACGCACTTGTGCTGATAGGCAGCCCGGCGATCGAACCGCTGCTCACGGCGATGCGAGGCACGGATGAGATCGATCTCCGGCGATACGCCGCCGCGGCCCTTGCAGAGATCGGCGAACCCGCGATCGAACCGCTCATCGATATCATCGCAAGAGCTGAGCGCGACCTCATGCCGTTCGCCGTGATGGCCTTATGCCGGATCGGTGAACCGGCGGTCGAACCGCTGCTCCGACTGATGGAGAGCCCCGACCCGGATACACAGGAACGCGCCGCTCTCATCCTCTGGAGGATGGGTGAACCGGGGGCGGGGCCGCTTGCCGGGGCGCTGAAGGTAAAAGACCGGTAACCGGATGATATCTGATCGGGATCGGCGGGTGCGCCGGGCGGGAACGAGTCCCCTAAATGCCTGGAGGGCTCATACTTGATCATGGAGGTTTCGCCCGCTATCGCCCGCTACTTCGAGGAGATCGACGCCGGGCTCGAGGCTGCGATGCGCCTTGCCGCCGCCGCTCGCGCCCGCGGCCTCGACCCCCGAACGGAGGTCGAGATCCCGGTGGCAAGCGACCTTGCCGACCGCGTGGAGGCGCTCCTCGGCTACCGTGGTATCGCCGCCCGTATCCGGGAGCTTGAAGAGGTAATGTCCCGTGAAGAGGCCGCGCTCCGGATAGGCGACGATTTTGTGGCAAGGAAGTTTGGAGAGACGACGCGAGAGGATATCCTGGACCACGCCATCCGCGCGGCGATGGCCCTCCTGACCGAGGGTGTGGTGGCCGCCCCGACGGAGGGGATTGCAAAGGTCGGTCTCGGGAGGAACGATGACGGGACGGATTACCTGAAGATCTACTACGCTGGCCCCATCCGGAGCGCCGGAGGGACAGCCCAGGCACTCTCTGTGCTTGTGGGGGACTACGTTCGCCGTGCGCTCGGGATCGGCCGCTACATCCCGCGCCCCGATGAGGTGGAGCGCTACATCGAGGAGATCCGGCAGTACAACAACATCATGAGTCTCCAGTACCTCCCGGGCGAGAAAGAACTCAGGATGATCATCGAGAACTGTCCGGTCTGCATCGATGGAGAACCGACCGAGCAGCAGGAGGTGAGCGGTTACCGGAACCTGGAACGGGTGGAGACGAACACCGTCCGTGGGGGTATGGCGCTGGTTGTTGCGGAAGGGCTGGCGCTGAAAGCCCCGAAGGTCCTCAAAAACGTCCGGAAGATGAAGATGGAGGGCTGGGACTGGCTCGAGGACCTGATCAGCGGCGGGACCACGGCAAATAGCGAGGAAGACGATGCCAGCGCCGCGATCAAACCCAGAGACAAATACATCCGCGACCTGATCGGCGGGCGACCGGTCTTTGCCTACCCTATGCGCAGGGGCGGGTTCCGGCTGCGCCTGGGTCGGGCGCGCAACACCGGGTTTGCCGCGGCCGGCCTGAACCCTGCAACGATGCATATCCTGGGAGACTTCCTGGCGGTCGGGACGCAGATGAAGATTGAACGACCGGGGAAGGCGGCTGGAATTGTGCCGGTAGACTCGATCCAGGGGCCGACGGTTAAACTCCAGAACGGTGAGGTGCGAAGGGTGGACGATGCTGCGGAGGCCAGGAAAATCCTCGGACAGGTCGAGGAGATCCTGGACGTCGGTGAGATCCTGATCAGTTTCGGGGAGTTCATGGAGAACAACCACCCGCTTATCCCGCCGGCCTACTGCGAGGAGTGGTGGATGCTTGAGGGGGGGCCGCGCCACCCGGAGAACGAACTCGAGGCGATCGAGTTCGCGATCGAGGGTGCGCCCCTCCACCCCGATTACACATACATGTGGGACGATATCACCCCTGCCGATATCGTCCGGCTTGCGGATACGGTCTCCACCGGAGGCAGGATCGAGGACGGGGTGCTGCTGCTCCCGAACAGACCGGAGGTAAAGGCAATCCTTGAGGAACTCCTGGTGCCCCATCACCTCTCCGGGGACAGGATCGCGATCCGGGAGCACCTGGTCTTCCTTGCCTGCCTGGGGTTGACGCTGCAACTGGAGAAGCGGCCGGAGTGGCAGGATGCCCCGATGGAGAGCTCTCTTGACCTGGTGATGCACCTCTCGGGTTTCAGGATCCGTTCGCGGGCCGGAACCAGGATTGGAGGCCGGATGGGCCGACCCGGGAAGTCAAAACCGCGGGAGATGCGTCCACCGCCCCACTCGCTCTTCCCAATCGGGGACGAAGGGGGGTCACGCCGGTCGTTCCAGGCGGCCTGCACATCAAAACCACGTTCCAACACAGACGGCGGGGTGATCGAGGTGGAGACAGGGGAACGACGCTGCCCCGTATGTGGTGCGTTCACCTACAAGAACCTCTGTGACTGCGGGACGCACACAAACCCGGTCTTCCGGTGCCCGAAGTGCGGCAAGGAGGTGGGGGAGGGGGTCTGCCCACGGTGCAGGGTGGAGACCGTATGTCTCCAGAAGGTCACGATCAATGTCAGGGCGGAGTATGCAGCGGCGCTCGAACGGCTGGATCTTCACGAGTCCTCGATCGCGCTCTTAAAGGGTGTCAGGGGACTGATCTCCCGCGAACGACCGGTGGAACCGATCGAGAAGGGGATCCTCCGGGCGTTGCAAAACCTTTATGTATTCAAGGACGGCACTGTCCGCTACGATATGATCGACCTCCCCCTCACCCACTTCCGGCCGGGCGAGATCGGTGTCCCCATCGGGCGGCTCCACGAACTCGGCTACACCCGGGACATCCACGGCCAGGAACTTGCCTCGGACGATCAGGTGCTGGAACTCCGTCACCAGGACATCCTGGTATCGGAGGACTGTGGAGAGTGGCTTGTCCGGGTGTCAAAGTTCATCGACGAACTCCTGGTGAAGTTCTACGGGCTTGAACCGTTTTACAATGCGGAGAAACCCACTGACCTGGTCGGCCACCTGCTGATAGGGCTTGCCCCGCACACGAGCGCCGGGGTTCTCGCCAGGTTGATCGGGTTCTCGAAGGCGCCGGTGGGCTACGGCCACCCGTTCTTCCACGCGGCGAAGAGGAGGAACTGTTTTGCCGGCGATACCGAGATTACCGTCTCAGACGGGCGGCGGTGGCTGACGATGCCCATACGGCAGTTCGTCGTGGAGAACTTCGATATCTCAAGGCCGGGGCTTGACCATCTCGGGACATATTACTCTGACCCGAAACAACCGTTCTATGTGAGAAGCATAGACACTCAGGGGAAAGTCAGCCTGAAACGGGTGACCTCGGTCTCGGTCCACCGCGCCCCTGCGCACATGATCCGGTTTGAGACACGGAGAGGGAAGTTTATCACGGTCACGCCAGACCACGCGATGCTCGTCTGGGACACGGATTATCTCCGGAAGGTCCGGGCGCTGGAGGCCGCACCCGGCGACCGCGTCCCGGCGGAGGAGGGGGGTTTTGTCGTCAGCGATGAGGTTGTGGCCCGCGAGACGGTGCAGGCGCTCGATGATAGGGTATACTGTCTCACGGTAGCCGATAACCATACCCTTGCCGCAAACGGGATCTTCTGCGGGCAGTGCGACGGTGACGAGGACTGCGTGATGCTCCTCCTCGACGGGTTGATCAACTTCTCGCGCTCCTACCTCCCGGAGACCCGGGGCGGGACGATGGACGCCCCGCTCGTCCTGACAAGCCGGATCGACCCGTCCGAGATCGACAAGGAAGCCCTGAACGTCGATGTCTGCGACCATTACCCGATCGAGGTGTATACGAGTGCCCTCGTGTACGCTGAACCAAAAACCATTGTCAAGCTCATCGACCGGGTGGAGAACCGGANNCGTCGATGTCTGCGACCATTACCCCCTGGAGGTCTACAACGGTTGTCTCGCCTACACCCACCCAAAAGACCTTGACGACCACGTCGACCGGGTGGAACGGCGGCTCGGCACCCCGGCCCAGTTTGAGGGGTTCTCCTTCACCCACCC
>DAFR01000119.1:6876-7358 GCA_002497965.1 Methanomicrobiaceae archaeon UBA436
GACGTGGCGGAACGGGTGCTCACCACGCATTTCCTCCGCGACCTCATGGGCAACCTCTCGGCCTTCTCCAAGCAGAAATTCCGGTGCACCAAGTGCAACACGAGCTACCGCCGCATGCCCCTTGCGGGCAAGTGCACGAAGTTCAAAGGCCGCGGGATCTGCAACGGCAATATCATCCCCACCGTCCACGAGGGGTCGGTCAAGAAATATCTCGAGATGTCGCGGGAGATGTGCCGGAAGTACAATATCTCCGAGTACACCAAGCAGCGGATGGAAGTGCTCGACCTTGCCATCACCTCCACGTTCGGCGAGGAGAAACACGAGCAGCTGGGGCTCGCGGACTTCATGTAACTTTTTTAAAGTGTTGTTATCCCCGCCATGATCAGCGCAAACAGGGCCAGGTCATAAAAGCCGTGCGAGATGGCACTGATTGATGTGTTGGTATATCTCCGCAGGACCCCGAAACAGATACCGACCAGGAA
>DAFR01000016.1:0-137 GCA_002497965.1 Methanomicrobiaceae archaeon UBA436
GGCGCAGCCCGTCTCCTTGGGAGTGAGATGAACGACGCGATCACCGCGGAAGGGTTTGCAAGCAACCGTGCCGGCGGCATCCTTGGCGGGATCACCAACGGAGAGGATATAATCGTCAGACTTGCCGTCAAGCCGAC
>DAFR01000016.1:174-7731 GCA_002497965.1 Methanomicrobiaceae archaeon UBA436
AAGGGCGGCACGACCCCTGCATCGCTCCCAGGATCCTCCCTGTTGCAGAGTGTATGCTTGCGCTCGTGATCATCGACGCGATGCTCGAAGAGGCGAAGTACCGCGGCTGGGATTAGCGCCTGCACAGCGGTGGCGTTACCCGCCGCCTCACCCCAACAGTTCGGCGATCTCGCGCATCTCCCGGATATGGTACTGCCCTTCGGCCATCGGTCTTCCCGCGTGGCAGAAGACAAACTCTGAACCGAAGAGCGGCAGGATCGCGCGGGCGAAACGGAACCTGCCGCCCATGACGCTTGTGCAGATTGGTTTCTGCGCATTGGCGGTAAACCGGAGGAGGTCGAGGAGTTCGTCCGGGTTTTCTGGCCGAACGACTATCTTCGGTATATCGCCGTACGACCTGAGCGTCCTCTCGATCCTCTCCAGGTCTGCCTGGCCGGGCATATCGTCTGTGTGGAGGGAGGCCAGGATCCTGGCCCCCTGGCTCCTGAGGGAGGGGGCATGCTTGCTGTAGCGCGTCTCAACGTCAACGATATCGACGTAGCCTGCAATCGGCCCGACTATCCCGGCCCAGAGGTCGGCATCGCCGACAAAGCCCCCTCCTTCCTCCCTGCTCCTTAGCGTGGCGATCAGGGGGATGGCGGTCATCTCCCGGATTGCACGGACGTGATTCAGCAGGTCGCCCTCCATACGGTCGAGCCTGATCTCGATGAACGCGGGGTTGTATTCCAGCACCCCGTTGATGAGGGCGGGGTCGTCCACTGATACGACGATCTTCATACCTGCTGGATGTATTCCATGCTTATATCTTAAATACCTGTCATGCACCCTTTTGCGCCTGAGGATCTTGAGGCTGCCAGAACAGAGTGTCTTCAGGCCGTGCCCTGGTTTGATGAACCCGGTCATGGACGACGGATCCGCCGGGGATCTGCCCACATCCCCGCTATCAGGTCTGCGGCTTACCGGTCTTACCGGTTTTTCACGCTCACGGCCCGCAGGCAGGTATATATTGTAAAAAATTACTATGGGTAATCAAATGGAGATCCCAACTCCAGCGGAACTTCGTGCAAAAAGGATCCAGATGGGCTTAAAACAGGCTGATGTGGCCAGAATGGCCGGAATCAGCCAGTCCATGGTGGCGCGGATCGAGGCGGGCAGCGTGGATCCGAGAGTCAGCACGCTCGCAAAGATCGTGAACGTCCTGCAGGCAGCGGAGAAGTCGGCGGTAACAGCGGCCGACGTGATGCACTCCCCGGTCTTTTCAGTCACGCCGGAAGATCCCGTCAGCCGCGCCATCGAGATCATGGGGAAAAAAGGCATATCACAGTTGCCGGTGCTCGAGAACGGGGTGCCCATCGGCTGCATATCCGAGTCGGCCATCACGAACGCAATGGAAGAGGGAGGACTTCACCAGAAATGTCCGCGGGTGGTGAGGGACTACATGGAGCCGGGTTTCCCGACGGTCCCTCCAACAACGCCGATAGACACGGTCGTCCACCTGCTGCGCCACAGTCATGCTGTAATCGTCATCGAGAAAGGGAAGGTGCAGGGTGTGATCACCAGGCACGACCTGATTTCGCTGATAACGCAGGTTTTTTAGACCAGGGAGACCAGGTCACGGAGGACCGCCTCGGGGTCTTCAGCCTTGACCACGCTCGAGGCAAGGAGAACGCCGCATGTCCCGAGATCGATGGCGATCTTCACGCACTCGCCGGACTGGATCCCTGCCCCCGTCAGGACTTTTACGTTCGGGTTAACCCCCCGGACTGCGTTGACGGAACGCTCGATTATACCGGGATCGGCCTTTGAGACCGATACCCCGCTCCCGATCAGCTCGGGGGGTTCGATCGCCACGTAGTCGGGGCCGAGCACTGCGGCGGCAGCGCTGGTAGCATCGTTGTTTGTGCAGACGACCGACTCAAGGCGGAGCCTCCTGGCAGCCAGAACACAGGCGTCGATATCCGCAAGGGTGAGACGGCGCTCGGAGTGGTTGATCAGGGTGCCACGGGCGCCCGCAGACCGGACAGATTCCGGAAGAATATGACCGGTGTGGGCACCAGGGCTGATCGGGTCGATATGCTGGGCGTAGACCGGGATCGAGTAGTGGTGGCTCATCGGGTGGAGTTCGGTGAAGGTCGGCGCGATACCTATGACCGCTCCGCTCTCTTTTGCCACGGTCTCGGCCGCAGCAGCTATCCGATGGGCGTTGCTGCCCATACCTTCCTTGTAGGTCTTGAGGTTGATCAGGATGAACGGCGAATCCATATCCATCACGTCTGCCTGATAGGTTGCTCCACCCTGTATTAACTCTGATGCAGGCCGCGGTCTTTCATCAACCCCAACCAATCCTGCGGGACGACCCTCAACCCTCAATACCCCTGACAAAATGCCCGCCGGTGATGCCGCCGAGAGCCCGCCGTTTCACCTCGTTCCTGAGCCCGGGCAGTAGACCGAAGTCCCCACGGGCCACAGCATCGACCGCGGCCCGGTAGAAGCGGGCCATCTCCCCGGCGTAGCGGGGGCCCCGGCCCCGTGCATCGATGGCAACGGAGTCTATACCCATCTCCGCAATCTCCGGGAGGTGGTCGATCAGGCAGGTCTCAACCGCGTTTGCGATGTAAGTCCTGCCCTCACAGTCGCACCTGAGCGGGAATACCCGGTTGCGCCCATCCTGCAGCCCGATAAACCCTCTGCTGCAACCTGCTTCGCCGGCGACGCCTTCCACCAGCCGGTCCTCGCTCACCATTGCCTCGATGCTGCCCTGGACCAGCACCTCGAGTTCCAGCGTCCCGCCGGTCGAGGCTGCAAGCCCGGCGAGGTCGTCGGCCGGGAGTTCCGGGGATGCCGTGCACCGCAGGAACAGCCCATCCAGTCTCGCGGCGGTGCGATGGTTCCAGAGGTTCAGTCCGGCGGCGCCGTAGAGGTTCATCCGCGGTTCGGCCCGCCTCACAGCATCAGCAGCGCCCATCCCGCTCACCATCACCCCGCTAACGCCTGCCCCGTATAGCGACGGCAGGATGGGCGTCGCCGCGTCCAGGAACGACCGCCGGGTGATTGCCGGCCATTTCCAGACAACCTCCGCACCGCCGTCCCGGCAGACGCTGGCAGCCTCTTTGAGGAGGGAGGGAACGGCGGCCACTTCCAGGTAGACCGTCCCCGCCCCTCCACTGACAGCAGCCTCCACACCCTCCAGGGCGTCGGTGTAGACCGAGACCGACGGGACGCTGCGTCCCCGGTTGAGCGCCGCTGCTTGTTCCATCCCGGTGAGCGCCCTTTCAAGCCATTGCCGGGCCGCATGAACCGCCTCCGCGTCCGGGCGTCGCGCGGCAAGGAGGGTCTCCTTGACGGCCTCAAGAAACTCCCGCCGGACGCGGTTCAACTCTCCGAGCGGGGCAAAGAGGCCGCCCGGGTAGCGGATATCCATGCTCCTTATCACAAACGGCGTCCCCCCGGTCTTCCCGAACTGTGCGGCTATCTGCTCCTCGGTCAGCGGCCGGTTCCGTGCCGCATCCATCCGGAGATCGGGGCGGTAACGCACCCGAAGCGGTTTACCACCCGGCAACTCGACGACCGCCTCCAGGCAGGGCGTCGCTCCATCCCAGGTGACCAGGAGATCTAGTTGCAGCGGTTCAGGGGCCGCCTCCATTATCCTCTTTGCCCCGTCCTCAAGATCCATGCTCTTTGTGAGGAAGACCCGTGCACCGGGCGTTACCGGCGCAGGGACGCTGAGTCGCAGCGTGCCGTTCCTGACAGTGACTGCCCCCCGGAGAACCGCTCCCACATCCATCGCGGGGTCATCTGTGCAGAAGACCAGCCCGTCGCCTGAACGGGGCACGATATCCCCGGCAAGGCGGACGGTTGCCTCCCCTCTCCGCGGGTCGTAACCGGTGACCCGCCCGAGGTGGAGCCCCCGGTTCCCGGGCCGGTCGCGGGCCATGATATCGCGGGCGCCGAGGATGTAGCCCTCTGTGAACTCCCGGTTGAACGCGAGCGCCAGGTCCCGCAGATCCTCCCTTGATGGCGACCAGTCGCCGCCGGCGGCGATCGCGTCGAGAGCCCGCCGGTAGATCCGGGTCACGATGGCGACGTAGGCGGGAGAACGCATCCTGCCCTCGATCTTTAGCGAGGTCACCGGTGCCCGCACCAGCCTATCGAGGTAGGGGTAGACGCAGAGGTCCCGCGTAGATAGAAGGTATCGGTCATTCACGGGGAGGGGCTCCTGATCTACCGGCCGACCGTATTCGTCCACCCCGCCGGCCACGAGCCGGTAGGGTTTCCGGCACGGTTGGGCGCACATCCCACGGTTCCCGCTGCGGCCGCCGATGACCGAGGAGAGGAGGCACTGACCGGAGTAAGAGTAGCAGAGGGCACCGTGGGCGAAGACCTCAAGACCCACCCCTCGTGCACCGGGATCGGCCGCTATATCTTCAATTTCTGGAATGGTGAGTTCCCGCGCCAGAACCACCCTGGAGAAGCCTTCTCCAGCGGCCCTCAGAACGCCTTCACGGTTGTGTATCGTCATCTGGGTGGATGCGTGGAGTGGGAGGTCCGGGACGACCTCCCGTGCAAGCGCCGCCACACCGGGATCCTGAACCAGGACGGCGTCTGCTCCGATCTCGTAGAGACGGTTCAGGTATCGGGCCAGATCGGAGAGTTCTGCATCCCTGACCAGGATGTTCACGGTGACATAGACCCTGACACCGCGCAGGTGGGCGTAATCAATGGCGGAGACGAGTTCCTCCTCCGAGAAGTTCGCCGCGTAGTGCCGGGCACCGAACCGTCTCCCGGCAAGGTAGACGGCATCGGCACCAGCGCTGACCGCTGCAGCCAGAGCCTCAGGAGACCCCGCCGGCGCAAGCAGTTCTGGCAACCCTGCACCACGAAGATTATAGTACGGCATCTCTATGTTAGGGTTCGCCCCGGATGCCTATATACTCGTTCCAGCGGCGCAGGTGTGTGTTCCATTTTAAGGGTTTCCCTCTGGCTATACCTCTAAATTGCCCCGGATAATCCAATTTGCACGGGAGGGGGACAACGATTCCGGTGTACAAACCCGCCCTCCTCCAGTCGTCCCTTTGAGGACGGCGGGCAACTCACTGCCCGATCTTTAACAGCATCTCTTCAAGTGTCGGGTAGTGCGACTCGATCCGCTCTATCGTTGCGCCGGCGGCCGCAAGCGTCGCGGTCATCCTGTTCAGGTCTTCGATGCTGTGCGCCTCTGCCATGTAGCGGCCATTGGAGGCGATGTAACTGACCGGGGTTGAAAACGTCGCGGGATCGGGGATCCTGAAGAAGATCTGGTAGGTGATCGAGCCAAATGCCTCCCGGAGTTCGTGCATGCTGCCTTTTGCCACCACCTTCCCCCGGCGCAGTATCAGGATCAGGTCGCAGGCCTCTTCCACCTGGAAGAGGTTGTGGGCGGAGAAGACCACCGTCTTGCCCTGATTGCGCAGCCCCTTGATGTAGTCGAGCACCGAGCGTGAGGTCATGGGGTCGAGGCCGGAGGTGGGTTCGTCGTATATGAGCAGGTCCGGATCGTGGATCAGCGATCGCGCTATTGCGACCTTCCGCTTCATCCCTTTCGAGAGTTCACCGATCTTCTTGCCATCGGGATCCAGCATGAGTTCGTCGAGGAGTTCCCTCGACCGTTTCCTGATTACGTCTGCTGGAAGACCGTAGATCTCACCGAAGAACGCAAGGTACGCCTCAACGCTCATGGTCTCGTAGAGCCTGGACTCTTCCGGCAGGTATCCAAGGTTCCGTTTCAGATCGAGCGGTCTTTTAACAACGTCGATCCCGTTTATGACAAGACTGCCCGCCGTCGGCGAGATAAGTCCGGCCATGATCTTTAAAAGAGTGGTCTTGCCCGCGCCGTTATGCCCGATCACCCCGAAGATCTCCCCATCGTCAAGGTCAAACGAGACGCCGTCGAGGGCCGGGAACTCGCCGTAATACTTGACAAGATTGCGGGCCGTTATCATCCGGTATCTCTTTTGTCTCCGATGCCTACTAATAGGTTGCCCTACAGAAATATGCCTCTCAGACACCCTCCGGGATCACCATGAGTCTTATCTCCTCAATCCGGACGATCGCCACCTGGGAGATAAAGCGATCCATGACCACGATGGGGAGAGGCATCCTGCCGATTGCTGTGGGGCTTCTTCTCCTCCTGGTGCTGGTGACGGCATTTGCCGCAGAGAGCGGTCTCCATCTACAGGACGGGATGTACCGGATCGGCGTTGATGACCCCGGCACGGCCAGTATAGTCGCATCCGATACCCGGTTTGCCACATACCTGGATGATGCAGCTTCGCTCTGGGAGAACAGGTTTTCCTACGATATCGTCATCATAAACGGGGAGGTCTACGCTGCTGACACGGATAAAGGGCGTGCGGCATTAAATACGCTCGAGCGCGATTACGAGAGTTACGTTGCAAGCGTGGCGGCAGCGGAACCCGACCTCTTCGCCGCCTATCCTCTCTGGATCGATCTCCAGTACGTGAAGAGCGAGATCGATTTCCTTGCGACCCAGAGCGGCCAGCAGGTCGGCGCCCCCGTGGAGACGAGGAGACCCCCATCTCCATCTCTCCCGGTCGAGGAGGTGACACCTCCATCCCAGGGCAGGCTCACCACCGAGGAAGAACTCAGGGAGCATCTCGTGGAGGCCGGGGATGGTCAGCCCCTCAAGCGCTACACATCCCTCATCTCTGGCGAGTCCGCCACAGACAGACTCCTGACACCCTCAGAACTCTCTTTGCCGCTGCCGTTTGATACCATCATCCTGGTCTTCGTCTTCATATTTCCGCTCTACTTCACCTCCCAGTTCTTCATGATGAGTGTGATGAACGAGAGGGTGGGACGCGCAGGTGAGGCTCTCCTCTCCACCCCCCTCCGCCCCGTGGCGATCGTCGTAGGAAAGGCCCTTCCCTACTTCACGATCATGATCCTGATCGCGGCCGCGATCACCCTCTTTGCCAGGGCGCCGCTTGCGATCCTCCTTCCGCTCGTCCCGGTCATCCTCTTCTTCCTGGCAAACGCCCTCATCATAGGGATGACGTCCCGGAGTTTCAAAGAACTCTCCTTTGTCTCGATCTTCTTCTCGACCGTCGCCACGTCATACCTCTTCTTCCCGACGGTATTTGCAAACACCCACGTCATCAGCATCGTCTCCCCTCTCACTCTGGTCGTAGTTGCAATCCAGGGTGACGGGTTCACCGCGATGGAGTACATCTACTCGACCGCGCTCTTCTTTGCAACGAGCATCATCCTCTTCTATGTCGGGATTGCAAACTTCCGGGAAGAACACCTCTTCTCGGAGAGACGCCTGACATCACGGGTTGTTGACTTCATATCGACCGGGATCAGCCGGAACCACCCGCACTTCTCGCTCTTCCTGCTTGCCGCATTCATGATACCGTTCGTCTTCATGGCCGAGATGCTGACGCTCGTCCTCTTCTTCAACATCCCCATACCGCTCTCTCTCCTCCTGCTGACGATCACTGCCGCGGTCATCGAGGAGTTTGCAAAATCGATAGGGCTTTACGCTATAGTCAGGGATCG
>DAFR01000016.1:7771-15740 GCA_002497965.1 Methanomicrobiaceae archaeon UBA436
GGCGAAAAACTCCTTCTCTTTGCCACGCTTGCCCAGATCACCGAGTCGATCTTCGGGAGCATCCTCTTCCTCTCTCTCCAGGCGCTCTGGATGCCGCTCCTCCTCCACATCGCCGGGGTGCTGATCACCGGGGGGTTCCTGCTGCTCGGGGGGCGGCGCGCCTATGCGCCGGGGATCGTTGCGGCAGGTATGGTCCACAGTCTCTACAACCTCTACTTCATCGGGGGGATGCTCCTTTGAAGAGGCGTCATATCTATCTGATTGCAAAGAAAGAGATCGCCGGGCTGTCATCGGAGAAGACTATCGTCTTTGCGATCCTCCTCCAGGTCTTCATAGCGATGTTCTCGTCGTTCTTGATGGTTGGACTCACCGCGATGTATGACCCGGAGGCTATCGAGGGCTACTCAACGGTCACCTACAGAGTCGGTTACGCCGGGGCGGAATCATTGCTGATCGATGAGTTTGGAGAACGAGACGATCTCATCCTTTACAGGATGGATCTCGGTGAGGCGCTTGCGGCACTGCGCGAGCGGATGGTCTCGGCGGTGGTATACGTCCCGGAGACGCCTCCCGACGCTGAAGGTCCGATCACAGTAACGCTCTATCTCATCCAGAACGACCTTCAGTCGGGTGTCGTCAACGTCAAGATAAAAGAGGTTCTCCAGGGTTACGAGGAACAACTCCGTGAGACCCGGGCCGACCGGCTGATCTACTCACCTGTGGAGTTGAACTTCCCGGACTCCGGGGGCGGTGAGAGTTTCTTTGAGTTTGTCTACGGTCTCCTCATCCCGCTGCTTGTCTTCCTCCCGGCGGTCGTATCGGCGGCCCTGATCATCGACCTGATCACGGAGGAGTACCAGCGGCAGACGCTCGAGACACTGCTCTCGACACCGATCACGTTCACGGAGGTGATCTGGGGAAAGATTGCCGCCTGCGAGGTTCTGGTTCCTGTCCAGGCGGGCGCCTGGCTCATCCTCCTCTGGCTAAACGGCATCCCGGTGGATAACGCCACGGCGATCCTCCTCCACGTCTCGACGTCCAGTCTCGTCCTCATACTGCTCGGGGCGCTCGTCGCGCTCCATTACCGTGAGAGGACGAGTGCCCAGTTCATATTCTCGACGGCGCTCGTGGTGGCCCTCCTCTTTGTCATGGCAGTCCCCTACAACCCCTTAAACCTCATTGTAAGGCTGGCGGTGGACTCCATCGGCCCTGTCCACTGGCTGGTTCTGGCACTGGTCGCGGCTGCGACGGCGCTTCTGGGGTGGGCGATCACCCACTACGCCCGCCGGGTAGGGGAGAAGACACCCTGAGGGAGAGCGGGTCATCGGACTTGGTTGCACCGCAGTGAGACGGGACACCACCACCTTTTGTATACTGTCAGGGCGATAACTGTATCATGGAGATCACGATCCTCTCACCCGGTATCTACACCTACGGCGCCATGCTGATCGGCGGCGTTCTTCGTGACGCAGGCCACCGCGTGACCCTCACCCGGACGCCTGAGGTTCCTATGGGTTCAATCCTGCTTATGAGTCTCTTCTCGACCCAGCACCTCCTCGATCCCGCGATCAGGGACGTGATCCGGGCACACCGCGAGCGTGGCGGGCGGGTCTACGTGGGGGGGCCCGTCTCGGCCGCACCGGAGATGGTGCTCGGTGAGATTGCCCCCGACGCGGTTGTCGTAGGTGAGGGTGAGGAGACGGTGGTCCGTCTGGTCGAGGAGGGGGTCTCGCCAGACCTCCCGGGAATAGCGTTTCTCGATGGCGGCAGAACTGTGGTGACGCCCCCCGCCCCTCCAGCGCCGATCGAGCGCCCGCTGCCCCTGATCCCGGACGATATAGGCAGCCAGAGTATCCGGGGGGCGAGCGCCTACATCGAGACCCACCGGGGGTGTATAGGGGGGTGCACCTTCTGCCAGGTGCCCCGGTTCTTCGGGAGGAGGGTCAGGAGCCGATCGATCGAGAGCATCATCGAGGAGGTGAAGGCTTTTGCAGCCCACGGCGCAAAACGTCTTTCTATATCCGGGGGGACGGGGTCGCTCTACGGTTCGAGCAACGGGGAGATGAACCCGGACGCCTTCATCGCCCTCCTGCGCGGAATGGCGGAGGTGATGGGGCCCAAAAATATCTCCGCCCCGGATATCAGGGTGGACTGTATCACCGACGAGATACTTGACGCCATAAAGCGCTACACCATCGGCTGGGTCTTCTTCGGGATCGAGTCGGGGAGCGACCGGGTGCTCCGGATGATGGGCAAAGGCGTGAAGGTGAGGCAGGTTGTGGAGGCGGTGGAGCGGTGCCGGAAACACCGGCTCCATGTCGCCGGGAGTTTCATTGTCGGGTATCCGGGAGAGACCGAGCGGGATTACATGGCTACAAAGGATCTGATCGCCACCCTCCTGCTTGACGACACCTTTGTGAGCGCTGCCGAACCCATACCCGGAACGCCGCTTGCCGATCTCGTGGTAAAGACACCACGCCATAAGAATCCGACTTTTATGCCGCATAAGAGTGATTACCGGGCGCTCGGTCTGACCGAGAGCGAGGCCCGGTGTTTAGACCTGATGATCCACGCTGACCTCTTCCGCAAGCGGGTCCGGATTGTTAACGACGAGATCTTCGACGCTTACCTTGCCGAGGTAAGGAAGCAGGGAAAGGAGATCCGGGCGGCAACCGACCTCATCCTCCGGTATGCCGGGGTTTAAGGGTTTCCAGCCAGACCACTCCCCTTCGGGCGGTCTTCGTACCGGGAGGTGCCGGCCACCTTACATGACCAACTTCGTCTGGATGGTCTCCTTCCGGTTGCCGAAGGTGAGGTGGCGTGCGGCGACCTGCCCCCTGATTCCAGCACGTGCAAGGTCGGCCGGGCCGGTGAACGGCCGCTGTTTGCGGAGTCTGATGATCCTGTCTGCTGCCTTCGGTCCTATCCCCGGGACGCGAAGTAAATCCCACTTTGTGGCGGTGTTTACGTTCACCGGCATCATATCGGCTGCGATGACCTTTTTTGGGTCGCGGTTTTCGAAGAACCCGTCTTCGTCGAGAGAAGCCTTGAGTTCGTCGGCCGTGAAACCGTAATCCCGGAGCAGGTAGTCGGCCTGGTAGCACCGTCGCGCCCGCCAGGCCGGTGTATCTGGATGCTCTGCGAGGGGAGTTCCGGGAAGGGAGCGGAACGCCGAGAAGTAGACCCGGGCTGGCCTGACCCGGCGATACTGGCCGGCGAGACAGGAGAGGATCTCTGCATCGGTCTCGTCCGCCGCTCCGATGACGAGCTGCGTTGTATGGCCCTCGGGCTTCTCCTCTGCCACCCAGGCCTGCCGTTTCAGGATATCCTGCTGGTAATCCTTCACCCCGGCTATGCACCCCAGGCGGTCTGAGGACGTGGTCTCCAGGTTGATGCTGATCCTGTCCGCCACCCTGGCTGCGTCATGGATATCCGCCCGTGCAGCGCCGGGGAGGATCTTGAGGTGGAGGTAACCGTCGTAGCCCCTGCACCGCAGGATCTCGCCCGTCTCAACAAGGTCGTGCATCACAAGGTCGACGTCGTGCGGGATGCCGGAACTCAGGAAGAGGCCTCCGACAAGGTCTTCATGCCAGAGGCGAAGGAAGGCTTCGGCAAACTCATCCGGTGAGAACCCCAGTCGTTCACGGTTTACCCGGATGGAACAGTAGGCGCAGTCGTAGGAGCAATAACCGTTGAGAAGCACCTTGAGCATCCGGCCGCACCCGCCCGCCCGCCGGTTGTAGGTTATGTGCGCCGCTGTAGAGAGGACCTGGATGCACTCGCCGGGTGCGCAGATGTCAAACTGCCCGGCGGCAGTGAGGCTGGAGAGTTTCTGCTCCACAATGGACATGACTGGATCATCTGTCCACAGGTAAAAGAGCCTGTCGCGCGCGGGGTGAAAGTGTTTATTGGTCGCTGCCGTTAGGGAGCGAAATATCCGCGTTCATTATATATTAAGATAAATATATATTTTATGGAAGAGCATGTCAGGTTCTCGACAGGATCAGAAGAATCAAATGCGTTCTTCCGAAGCAGGAGCCGCCTTTACGCGGCATACCGTAGAGAGTTCCAGGCGACAGTCAGTTCAGGGGCGTTCTCCATGCACTGATGCCTGTGATGATACCGTTACAGCGCTAGGGCGCAGCCTGGTCCACCACGGTCCGCACAACGACCGTGCCTTTCTGTATCATCTGGACCCAACAGACCTCCCCGAGATCACTGGAAGGCTTGGGGCGTTTGCAAAAGAGCGCGGATATTCCCGTATATTTGCGAGGATACCGGCCACCGCCCTCGATCAGTTCGTATCAGGCGGCTACACGCCGCTGGTGCGTATCCCGGGATTGTTTCGCGGTGAGGTTGACGGCTACTACCTGGCGTACCGCCATCCCACGCGGGGCAGCAGGAGGAGCGGGAACGATGAAGTCCTTGCGGTTGCCATGGCCAAAGCCGGAGAGCGGGATGCGGCGTGTCCGGCGCTGGAACCGTGTTTCACCGCGGTTCGTGCCACTGCAGCGGACGCCCCGGCAGTAGCGTCGATCTATCGGAGTGTCTTTGAGACCTATCCTGTCCCGATTGATGACCCCGGTTACCTTGCGCAGAAGATGCAGGAGAATCTGCGCTGTTTCTGTGTAATTAAGCCCGGGGGTCGTATCGTTGCGGTCGCTGCAGCTGAAGTTGACGCCCGCGCCGAATTTGCAGAGATGACGGGTTTTGCAACTCTGCCCGGCTACCGGGGGCACGGGTTTGCAGCCATCCTCCTCCAGTTAATGGAGGACGATGTCTACTCAAGCGGGATAAAGACGGTGTTTGCCATCGCCAGGGCCGGATCATACCCGGCCAACATCACGTTTGCCAGGGCAGGATACGCATTCGCAGGGGCGCTCTCTGAGAGTGTCAACATCTGCGGGTCGGTTGAGGATATGAACGTCTGGTGGAAGTCGATAGGCGTTTCGGACCGATCCAGGCAGACGGTCCGGCGGGGAAACAATATCCGGTTTCAAGGCGAACCCTTCACAAGAGTGAAAGTCGAATGCGGGACCAGCCGGATTACGATGTTATAGTTGCTGGAGGAGGACCCGCCGGGAGCACCGCCGCCTTCCTGCTTGCAGAGGCGGGGCACCGCGTGGGGCTCTTTGAGCGGGTGGTATACCCACGTGAGAAGGTCTGCGGCGGTTGCCTGACACAGAAGTCTGTCCGGTTCCTGGACAGGGTCTTTTCCCTCCCGCTCGATGCACTCCAGCGGGAGGGGCTGCTCGACTTCACCGGGAAGGGGTATGCCCTCTACATCGGTAATCGCCGCGTCCTCGCCGAAGGCCTGGCAGAACCGTTTTACTTCACCCGGCGGGACCGATACGATGCCTGCCTTGCCCGGATGGCGCGGGAGGCCGGGGCGGAGGTCCGGGAGGGGACTGAGGTGACCGCGGTCGACCACGTTCAGCGGACAGTAACCACCGCGGACGGGGAGCGTTGCTCCGCCAGGGTCATCGTTGGGGCTGACGGGATCCACAGCAGCGTCCGCCGTTCTCTCCCGGAGGGTGTTGTTGATCGGCAACGGTGGCGCAGGAACCTTGGCCTGGCGCTGGAGATAAAAATCAACCGCGGGGAGGTGGGGATGCACCAGAACAGGGAAGCGGCGATCCCTCTGGACGCTGACATGGGGATACCTCACGTTTTCCTCGGCGCCTGCCCCATGGGTTACGGCTGGGTCTTCCCCAACACTGATGCGGTCATCGTGGGTATCGGTGGTTTGTTTGAGGCAAATCGAAGGGGGCTTCCCGGCCGGTTCAGGGAGTTCCTGGGGAGTATCGGGTTTGCAGCGTTTGCAGACCGAAAGCCAGCCGGATGCCTTCTGCCGTTTGGAAACTACATCCCATCCCCGGTCCATGAGGCTACGGTTCTGGTCGGGGATGCAGGCGGTTTCACAAGCCCCATCCTTGGGGAGGGGATCTTTTATGCCCAGAGAACGGCAGAACTCGCCGCTCACGCAATCGACCGCCACCTCACCTCGGGGGCGCCGCTTGCCGCGACATACACCTCCCTCCTGAACCGTCGTCTCATCCCTGAACTGGAGGCGGAGATGAGGATCCGGGACTTCCTCTACAGCCACCTCGACGGCAGGACGCCTGTCATCCTGCTCCGTCTCTTGATCAGGGCAACGCGTCGCCGTGTCATCGATGCTGTCCAGGGGCACCGTTCTTTTCAGGGGTTGTTCCGGCGTGATGAGGATCTCCACACAGCAGTCTGGTGAGAACACCCGACGGGTTTTCTCAGCGGTTTCGTTTCATCGCGGCCTGCAGAACCCTTATTACCCTCTCTTCTCCATCCTCGTGCCGGAGACCGGCGTGCACCCTGGCATGACAGATCTCACAGAGCGTCATGAGGTTTGCCAGGTCATCGTTTGAAGGGTCGCGATCGATGTGGTGGATGTGGAGATCCTGCCCTGTGCCGCAGATGGCACAGCGCTCTCTGTCACGTTCAAGAACCCTGCGGCGTGTCTTCTTCCACCCCTGCAGGGCATACTTCTCCCGTGCCTGGATAGGGGTCTCGAACCGCTCGCAGTAGACCCGGGCGTCGTCTCTCACGGCAAAAGGGCACCGGAGACAGAGCCGGCAAAAGCCGTTCTGGTCGGGGCGGTCGCCGCAGAGAGGGCGTCCTGAACGGTCAAAGGCGTCAAGGCTCACCTGAAGAGTATATCTCACGTTCATGAGGGTTTGTGTGCGGCGTGTGATAAAACCCGGTCCCGTCCCCTCAACCCTGAAACCGGCCGGGGCGATGGTGGAAATCTTGCTCTTTCTTAGCCTCAGGCGCAGAACTCTTCGATCGAGGCCTGGCGGGTGCGCCCGCCGCCCTCCAGGTTTGATAGCCGGATCCCGACGAGCCGGACGTCAGTGCCGTTCAGGAACGGCTGGAGAAGTTCAGAGACCGCCCTCTGGATCACGCCCGGATCCGCGGTGAAACGCTCCAGAGTCTTTGAACGGGTATACGTCTGAAACCCTCTGTACCTCACCTTGATCGTGACCGTACGGCACCGGAGACCCGCGGAGCGAAGCGTCCCTCCAACACTCTCCGCAAGCCCGGCCAGGGTCTCAGCGATCACCGTCGGATCGGAGGTATCCTCATCAAACGTCCTCTCCCGGGAGATGGACTTTCGCCCCTCACTGGACCGCACCTCCGCGCCGTCGATACCCCCGGCGAGGCGGCGCACCCGGATGCCCGGCCGTCCGAGGTGCGCGACTATCTCCTGGATATCCCGGTGTGCAAGATCGCCGATGGTCACGATGCCCATCCGCCGGAGTTCCTCCCCGCTCCGTCTCCCGATCCCCGGGATCTTCTCCACGGGGAGGGGGGCCAGGAACTCCGCGACCTCTTCCGGGCGGACGATCGTCAGGCCGTCTGGTTTACGGTAACCGGAAGCTATCTTTGCCACGGTCTTTCCCGGGGCGACCCCCACCGAGCAGGTAAGCCCGGTCTCTTCGCGGATCTCCTGCTTGATTGAGGCGGCAATCGCTTCTGCCGCTGTGAAATCGCCGATATCGCTGAGATCGAGGTAGGCCTCGTCTATGCTCACCTGCTCAAACAGCCTGCTGTGCCGGGAGAGGATCGACATGACCCTCTCTGAGACCTGGAGATAGAGCGGCCGATCCACCGGGAGGTAGATGCCGTGGGGGCAGAGGTCGTAAGCCCGGGAGATGGGCATCCCGGAATGCACCCCGTAGCGCCTGGCCTCATACGAGCACGTGCTCACGACCCCCCGGCCGGCCCCTCCCCTCGGGTCGGCGCCCACGATCACCGGCCGCCCGGAAAGCGATGGGTCGCGGAGGATCTCGATGGAGGCAAAGAAACTGTCCATGTCGGCGTGCAGCACGATCCTGTTGCCGGTGGTTGTCATCCTGCAGAGATCTCATTCATGCTAACGTGAACTACCCCGCGCCTCTCGTGCGGGGCTTCCCGGCTATCATGGCCAACACTT
>DAFR01000040.1:0-1966 GCA_002497965.1 Methanomicrobiaceae archaeon UBA436
GGCCAGTTCTATAATGGACTTCTCAAGTACCATACTTTAAGCCATGTCTGGAACTTTGATCTCCTGTATTGATTGTAGAGTGAATGAATGAGATATCTTATCTGTCATTTATTGATGCGCTGTGAGGTGTGAGACGATGTCTGAAGACCATTCACCGAAGAAGAAGAGACTGCTCATCGTTCTGGCGGTCTCCATTGTGTTTGCTGCCGGTGCTCTATCCACCCTCCTCCGTATTTATGAACCGCCCTCGACCGCCGTCTCCATCCGTCAGAATATCCATGGCCTCCCGCTCTCCGAGGTCTGGGCCGTCCTGGAAGACCGGAGCGGTGTTGAGAACGCAACCGCTGCTCTTGGCAGATTCCGGCTCGTAGCCGCAGATGATGGGTCGCTGGAACTGTTATACATGGAGTTCTACGGAGACGACGAGGATGGTCAACATCTATGGTGTCGGGTTAGAGTCAGCCCGGTGGGTGTCGTGACCTGGGATTCTCAGACGATCGATAAAGTGGCGGCAGGAGACCACCCGCTTCTCCTCCTATCCGAGATCGAGCGGATCCCTTACCGTGAACTGATCGGCGAGAACGTTGGGGTGATCGTCGACGTCGACGCTAACGCTGGAGATCTGGGATACTATGCTAGGTATAGACCACTCTTTGCCCTGCATCAGGGTGAGGTTAGTCCGCTGGAGAGGGTGGCGTTCTCTACGGACGAGCCCATCTATAATATTGCCCTCTTCTGCAGGAGGGGTTCTGTAAGTGACGGATACACCACAGAGGAAACAACTCACTGCTGCACGCTCTTCACCCTCCACGATCTTGCAAAAGCCGAGATCGTTGAGAATCGAAGTGCAGAGGCTGCATGACAACCAAACCACCCCGAAACAAAGGAGGTAATGGTATGGAACCTAACATTGATAGACGTTTGATTATCGTGGGGGTTCTGGCGTTCATCGGCGTCATCCTCCTTGTCGCGACGGTTGTGCTCACGTGCACCGCCGCTGTTGCCCTGATCACGGGGATCGACGGTCCCACGCAGGAGCTGGTCATCGAGAGGGTCCAGGTGGAATATCTGGAGAATGCATCCGTCATCCACCTGACCGATCAGGATCTAAAGCAGTATCCGGTGCTTGACTCTGCGATTCGGGATGCCGCCGTGCAGATATCTGGTAAAGCCCCGATGACAGGAGTCGAAAACCTCATACTCATCGAGTCCTTTGGTATCGATGCAAGGGAGGAGGACCGGCCATACCTCGAGTACGAGGGTGCGTATTACCTCACTCGCGTTCTGCTCCACTAAGACCGGGTTGGGAGGTGTAACCGAAATGGAAGAAGACAAGAATCCAAAATCAAGGAACCGACCCAAAACGGCAGCGATCATCATCGCCTGCGGTCTTGCCGGTATCATCGCGGTCGCGCTCGGCTTCATGCTCGCCGACGCCCTCATCCTCTACGCCTACGAGAGTTCGGGCGGGCAGCCGATGTTCTACGTCATGGAGAGGGCGGAGCCGGGGGAGAGCACGATCGTCCCCCTGACCGAGAAGGACTTCGAGCAGCACCCCGCGCTCGATGCGGTCATCCGGGGCGAGGAACGGGACCCCTCAGCGTGGGAGTGGGGCTACCGGGACCAGCGGGTCGTCGGGGGAACTAAAGTCTCGTACGCGGAGAGCAAGGCGCTCCACGAGACTTACGACTCCATCATGGAGTATGAAGGAGCATACTACGTCATCCTGACGACGTGGCCGTGAACCGGGCAGGTCGTGCGGCGGTCATACCGGCCCGGGTTTGCCTCAGGACCGATCTGCGCGGTGTTGATTCCCGGTCTGGTGTATCCTGTGTTGTGTCAGGAGGGATCATCCTGTAGGTGAAGTCGGGTGAGCGATATCCAGCGCATTGTAGAAACACTATGATCTCTATGTGTCCAGGAGACGGGTTGCCAGAGAACTCAAGATCTCCCGAACACTGTATCG
>DAFR01000040.1:2023-4514 GCA_002497965.1 Methanomicrobiaceae archaeon UBA436
GAGTCGATCGAGAGTTGTGGGTTGTTCACCCGGTACAGGGAGGTGTCTCAAACGAGGATCAAACGTTATAAACCCCCGATCTCGGCGACCGCAAAGCCGTTCAGGGTTGTGCGGCGTTTGCAGTCCAACCCAACCTACACCCCGCTCATGACGGGTCCGATGGTGAACGCCGCCGTGCTTGCTGCCCTCTCGGCTACATCGGCCATGTCGGGGTTGACGCTGGGTGTCTGCATGCGTCTTGCAGGGCTCTGAAGTCAACCGGCTGTACACTTTTTTGATGGTTTCTGCCCTCCATCGATTCTTTGCAGTGCGCTCATCCCCCCGGCAGGGGGAAAAGGGATATCATGCTACGGGAGGAGATTTACTGTTACGCGCGACTGGATGGTGACCGATGGAAGCGACCGACATCATCGAGGTGGTTGACCTTGAACATACGTTTGGCGAGGTTGAGGCTGTGCGGGGGATCAGTTTCGCCGTCAAAAAAGGTGAGATATTCTCTTTTCTCGGTCCAAATGGCGCGGGGAAGAGTACTACCATCAACATACTGATAACGCTTCTCCCCCTCCAGAAGGGCAGGGTGCGGGTCGCCGGTCACGACGTCGCCCGGGAGCCCCGGAAGGTCAGGGAGGTTATCGGGATCGTCTTCCAGGAAGAGGTGCTCGACCGCGATCTCACGGTCTGGGAGACGATGGAGTTTCACGGCCGGATCTACGGCATCCCCCGCGATGAACGGCGTAGGCGGATTGAAGACCTTCTTGCGGTCGTGGAACTCGATGCCAGACGGGATGAGCGGACAAAGAACCTCTCCGGCGGCATGAAACGCCGCCTCCAGATCGCCCGTGGTCTCCTGACCCGGCCGGAGGTGCTATTCCTGGACGAACCGACGCTGGGGCTCGATCCCCAGACAAGGATGCGGATCTGGGACTACATACGGCAGGTGAATCAGGCAGGGACGACGATATTCATGACAACGCACTACATGGAGGAGGCTGATATGCTCTCAGACAGGATCAGCATCATGGATCATGGCAGGATCGTCATCTCCGGCACGCCGGATGAACTGAAGAATACCCTGGGAGAGGATGTCGTCTACCTTGAGACCGGGGATGATTCAGGGGCCCGTGAGTTTCTCCTGGGGATGGAGGAGGTCAGGTCGATCACCGGGTCGCCCCGTGGTCTCTCGGTTGCGATCTCGGCCGACGGGAGTCACGCCCTCCCCCGGATCATCGATCGGCTGCGCGAGGCCGGGATCGAGATCGTGAGCGTGAACCTGAAAAAACCGACCATGGACGACGTTTTTGTTCACTATACCGGCAGGGAACTGCGCGACGGGGGAGGGTGAGCGGCTATGGCATGGGAGTTTCTTACCGTCTACTGGCGGGAGATGATCAGGTTTGTCCGGTTCAGGACGCAACTGTTCTCGTCGCTCCTCCAGCCGGCGCTCTGGATGGGTTTCTTCGGGATCGCGATGTCTTCAAACCTCGACCGGTTTACATCCTCCATACCCGTACCCGCAGGGGTTGTCCAGGTTGATTACCTCACCTTCATGGCCGCGGGGGTGATCGCGATGACCACACTATTTACGAGCCTCTATGGGGGGATGAGCCTCCTGTTCGATAAGAACTGGGGGCTGATGCGGGAGATGCTTGCAAGCCCCATGCCACGGACGCACATCATGCTTGGTGTAAGCCTATCGGGGATGACAAAGTCGTTTATCCAGGCGGGTATCATCATGGTTTTCGGGCTCGTTTTGGGTGTCCGGTTCTTCCACGGGTTTTCGGTTGCCAGGATAGCCCTCTCGGTAATTGGCGTGTTTGCGTTCCTGGGGTTGTTCTCACTTGGGTTTCTTCTCTTCTCCTCCAACATCTCGATGCGGCTTGAAAGCCCTGAGGGCCTGCAGGGGATCATGACGCTCCTATCACTGCCACTATTCTTTGTCTCAAACGCCCTCTACCCCATCCAGGCGTTCCCGCCGTTTTTGCAGGTTCTCTCGGCCTACAACCCGCTGACCCATCTCGTTACCGGGATCCGCTACTTTGCTCTGGGAAACGATTTCTTTGCCGTTGGTGCTCGCTACACCATCACAACAGGTGACGTCCTCACATCTTTTGCGTACCTGGCGGTCTTTGCAGCAGTGATGTACCTCCTTGCCCGAAGGGCGTTTGAGAGGGCAGTTGTGGCGTGAGGGTACCTCCTCCCGGAAATTGCCGCGTTCCTGTCCCGGTTTACCCCGCACTGTCTCAATCGCGTTATGAGAACCCGTGGACAGAACCACGTTAAGCGGTGATCAGGGATATCCGTCTGCTGAAGATGACCAAGAGGAGGGGGCTACGCTGAGAGTCTCTGTTATACTGGCATTCCCATTCGCGGCTCGATACCTGGTTTGTGGAGGCTCGTGTAGTTGGTTTTAAGTCTGCAGCCGGCCCACTTCCAAGTTGATGACAACCCTGCAGACATATCGTTGCTCGATATGCGGCCATATCTACGATCC
>DAFR01000116.1:0-1107 GCA_002497965.1 Methanomicrobiaceae archaeon UBA436
GGGAAGGTGACCGGCGTCCGCAAGCACCGGAACGACATTGCTCATCCGGTTGAGGGTGATGTTGCCGACCAGGAGATGGACGGCAGCAGGGTTAATGTCCACCGCAACCACAAGATCCGCTTTACGGGCCAGGGTGATCGCAAAAGGCCCCACACCGGCGAACATATCAAGAACCCGCTCACCCTTCTCCATCGCCGCAAGAATCCGTTGCCGCTCGGTGGAGAGCCTGGCGGAGAAGTAGGCAAGGGATAGGTCTACATCAAAACGGAGTCCGTACTCCGTCACCCTGGTGCGGGTGGCGGGGACACCGGCAAGGACGGCAAACCTGCGGGTCCGGTACTCACCCTCGACGGGGGTCTCGGGGAAGAGCACGGTGTGCAGCGACGGTCTTGAGGTGAGCACCCGCCCGGCGCCAGCGGGATCGTTCTCCTGCATGATGGCGATCCCGCCGACGATCTCGTGGCGTGGAAGGTTGGGGCGTTCCGGCACCGCCTCAAACTCCCGGCGCACCGCACCAGGAAACTCATCGGTAAGGGGGAGAAGGACGATACCGCCCTCCTGGCGCGGCCTATACCGCCGGTCAAGGAGCCCTGCCTCAAGCAGTCGGCGCCTTCTCTCTTCGGCCTCCTGTCCTGACACCACCAGGCACCACCGTTCTTCACCCACGGACTCCACCACCCGCCATCTTTACGTATAAGGTCTCATACTTATTCATGGATGAGTATATCGAGAGGCTGAAAGACGGGTCTCTCAAGCTCTATGCGCTCGAGAAGGAACTCCCACCGGAAGAGGCCGTAAGGGTGCGGCGGGCGTTCATCGAGGGCGAGACCGGGACACCTCTTCCCGCGATTGGATCGTTCACGATCGGGATCGATCGGGTCGTGAAACGCAACATCGAGAACATGATAGGGGCGGTCCAGGTTCCGGTCGGTGTTGCAGGACCGCTCATGGTGCACGGCGAGTACGCCAGCGGGCCATACTACATCCCCCTCGCCACGACCGAAGGAGCACTTGTCGCCTCGGTGAACCGCGGTTGTTCGCTGATAACCAGGGCGGGTGGTGCGGATGTCCGGATCATGCGCGACGGGATGACCCGGGCACCGGTCT
>DAFR01000116.1:1279-2321 GCA_002497965.1 Methanomicrobiaceae archaeon UBA436
AGCCAGAAGGTGGGCGAGCTCATCGAGCGCGAGACCGGTGCAAGACTCGTCTCCCTCTCGGGAAACATGTGCACCGACAAGAAACCCGCGGCCATCAACCTCGTCCAGGGCAGGGGTAAGACGGTGGTTGCTGGGGTGCGGCTCAGCGAGGCACTGATCGCGGATCTCCTGAAGACCGATGCGGAGACACTGCTCGAGGTCAACTACCGCAAGAACCTTGTGGGCTCAGCGCGGGCGGCCTCGTTCGGGTTCAACGCCCAGGCGGCAAACGTGGTTGCCGGGATATTCATCGCCTGCGGTCAGGACGCGGCCCACGTCGTCGAGGGCAGCACCGCAATCACAACCGTCGACCGGGTTGAGGGTGGTGTTTACGTCTCGGTCAGCATACCCTCGCTCCCCGTCGGGACTGTCGGTGGAGGAACCGGTGTTGAGACCCAGCACGAGTGCCTGGCGATGCTTGGTGTCGCGGGCGGCGGTGACCCGCCGGGAGCCAATGCAAAGGCTTTTGGAGAGATCGTTGCCGCTGCGGTCCTTGCCGGCGAACTCTCACTCCTCGGCGCCCTGGCAGCCCAGCACCTGGCCCGGGCACACCAGAACCTGGGGCGGGGATGATGGTAGAGAGAACGTCCAGGCATCCTGGCGGGAGCCTTAAAACCGGAACCATTTCATCATGACAAGGGCGTCTTCCCCGTTTGAGTAGTAGGATGCCACCTGGAATACCTCGCGATAGCCGAGACTGTGATAAAACTCCTGCGCCACGGTGTTGCTGACCCTGACCTCGAGCTGGATACCGTTAGCGCCCAGGATGGCATACTCCTGCTCCAGGCGGCGGAGGAGGTGCCGCCCCACCCCCCGGCGGCGGCAACGGGGAGCAACGGCAAAGTTCATTATGTGCCCATAAACCTCTTCCCCGGTGTCCTCGATCCCGCCAACGATGAAACCGACCAGATCGCCATTGTTTTTTGCCACAAAGAACGTCTCCGGGAAGCAATTGAGAGTTTCCCGGAGTGTCATCTCATCCCATGGATCGACGAAGGCCACC
>DAFR01000116.1:2381-6495 GCA_002497965.1 Methanomicrobiaceae archaeon UBA436
TCTGGATACCTATCAACTATTAGTCTTCGGGGAACAAAAGAGTAGGCACAGACGAGTGGCGGTATCCATGGTTCAAATTTATCGTTTCGCGGCGATCCGTCCAGCGCGGCGGTACTCTGAAAAGATCCCATCCGTACCATACGATGTGGTGACAGCAGACGAAGCGCGGGAATGCATCGAGAAGAACCCGCTGAGTTTCCTGCGGGTAAGCCGGCCGGATGCCGAACTCCCCGAGATCCCGCCAAACGATGACCGGGTCTACCGACGGGCGCGAGAGGTCTTCGAGAGCATGCTCGCGGATGGGCTGATGGAGCGCGACCCGGAGCCGGGGATGTATGTCTACCGGGCAGTACAGGACGGGGAAGAGTTTGTCGGCCTGGTCTGCTGCGTCCCGACAGAAGATTACGAGACAGGGAAGATCCGGCGGCATGAGCTCACCCGTTATGACAAGGAGGAAGACCGAACGCGGCATATAGATGCGGTCGGCGCTAACACCGGCCTTGTGTTCCTGCTCTACCGAGACCGTCAGGGTATCTACTCACACCTTCACCCCCTCATCGAGGGCGTCCGGCCCGACGGAAGCACGACGACTGCATCGGGTGTGCTGCACCAGATTTACCGGATCACAGATGATGCCGCCCTCTCTCACCTCGAAGACCTCTTTTCGGCGGTGCCGGAGACTTATATCGCCGACGGGCACCACCGTGCCAAATCCGCGGTGAACGTGGCGGCGTTGCGGAGGCGCGAGGGGAGGTTTACAGAGGAGGCCGGGAGGTTTATGGTGGTTCTCTTTCCTCACGACCGCGTACGTATCCACGGTTACAGCAGACTCGTCACCGACCTTGGCAGATACGCCACTCCCCGCGAGTTCCTCGAGGCGCTCCGTGAATCTGGCTGGACCGTCCGCCCCTGCGGGAGCCTCGATACCGAAGGCTACCAGATCCCGCCGCTTGAGTCTGATGCTGGAGGAAGGCATGTGATGCACATATACCTGGATGGGGCATGGTACGAGATCTCCCGACCGATCGCCGATCCCACCAACCTGATCGGGTCACTCGACGTCTCTGTCCTCCAGAAAGATATCCTGAAGGGGATGCTCGGAATCTCCGATCCACGGGCTGACACAAGACTCCACTACATGGGCGGGGCGAAACCACTCCGTGAACTCGAGCGACTTGTGGATGACGGCAGATACGCCCTCGCCGTGGCGATGCAGCCGGTGCCGATCGAGACGGTGCTCGCGATAGCCGATGCAGGAGGCGTCATGCCCCCTAAATCCACCTGGTTCGAGCCGAAACTCCTTTCCGGGCTTCTGGTTCACACCATAGACTGAGATGTCGAGTGAGATCACCTTTAACTCTTTTCCTGCAGGATGATCTTTTATGATCACGATTGCGCTCCCAAAAGGGAGCCTTGAAGCGCAGACACTACAGGTCTTCAAGGAGGCGGATCTCGAGGTCAGACGGACAGACCGCGATTACAATCCCAGGATCGATGACCCCAGGATCGGTAAGGTGAAGATCCTCCGGCCGCAGGAGATCCCGCTCTACGTCCAGATGGGCTACTTCGATCTCGGGATATCCGGGATTGACTGGGTTGAGGAGAGCGGTGCCGACGTTCTCGAGGTTGCAAACCTCTCCTACAGCAAGACCGGCGACGGGAACGTGAAGATTGTGGTCGCGGTTCACCGTGACGAACCGATCGAGGACGTCACCGCTATCCGCCCCGGTAGCCGGGTTACAACTGAGTATCCCCGGATCACGAAACGGTTCTTTGACGACCTCGGGATCCCGGTCAGGCTCTTCCCCTCCTACGGGGCTTCAGAGGCGAAGGTCCCGGACCTGATGGACGTGGTCGTCGACCTCACCGAGACGGGGAGCACCCTCCGGAAGAACGGGCTCAAGATCGTGGGAGAGATCATGGAGTCACACACCGCGCTCCTGGCAAACCGCGACTCGCTCCGCGACCCGGAGAAGCACCGGGAGATCGACGAGATCGCAACACTTCTCATGGGGGTGATCGAGGCGCGCCGCCAGGTTCTCCTGACGATGAACGTGCCGGCGGCGGCGCTTGAGCGTGTCATCGAGGTGCTCCCGGCGATGAAGAGGCCCACCCTCAGCAGGCTTCACGGGATCGACTACTTCAGCATCCAGACGGTGGTTCAGAAAGGGCTTGTCAACGGGCTGATCCCTGCTCTCAAAGCCGCGGGTGCCGAGGATATCCTTGAGATCCCGATAACAAAGATCGTGCGGTGAGGATGGAGGCGCCCCTCACAGGCACCTGGAGTAATTCTCCGAGCAGGCATAGCAGAGAAATTTTCCATCCTCGACCCTGATACGGGACTCGGCGGTCATCTCACCGCATTTCGCACACGGCACCGAGCGGAAGATCCGGGCGGGTTCGGGTATCGTCTGATCGACCTTGCGGATTATGAAGAGGTCGTCGTCAGGTGCCTTCAGTATGGCATCGACAACCCGGTTCACGTGCTCCTGGAAGTCTGCGCGTTCCGCACCGGTTGCCTCGCCCTGCATCACGCGCTTTCTGAGCGGCGCAAGCCCGGGGTCGAGCGACTCAATATCAAACGATGGATTCGCCGCGACCCGGATCGCTGCCCCTGTTTTACGGTTGATGAACGTGAACGCCTGTTTGCCATGGTCCCTGAAGAGCAGGTTCCCTTTCCCGGCGGTGCAGCCCGTCAGAACCTGGATGGCATCGACACCACAGGCGTCGTTCTCGGTGATCGTGACCAGTTCCTCATCTCTCGAGCGGCCGGAAGATAGCCGGGAGAGGGCGATCTCCGCCGCCCGGTAACCTATAGCGAGACCGGGGCAGACGTGACCGTGAAACGCGACCGCTTCGGCAAACCGGTCGCGTGCTTCTCCGGGCGTGCCCGGGTCTGAGTTGTTGCACATGTATATCCTGTATGATCTCTTGCTACTATATCTCTGTTATATGTTACGGTGAGGTGCCAGGACGCCTGGCCGGTGCACCGGAGGTATAAAACCCGAACCGGGAGACTATAGAGATCCCAATATAATTTCATGCGGCATCCACTCCGCATCCACCGGGTATCCGGTTTTCGCGGCGGATTCTGGAAGATGCGATATGGGTTATTATTAATATCCCCTCGTGTAAAAAGAATGTTTTACATGAGACCTGTCGGGAGAGTTCTGGCACTGTTTGCCGCAGTCTGTATCTTCTGCACCGCGTCTGGCTGTCTCGACGCTTCCACGACACCATCTGAGGGCGGCGGTATCACGGCAGTCGACCTGCCGGAGCCGGAGAGGCTCACCCTGGCAGAGGCGCTCGCTGAACTCGATCTGCTCGGAGCCGAAGGCGGTCTGAACGTCACCGGCGCATCGCTCCATCAGGTGCTCGGGAACCGTGTGGACCTCGAAGGGCGGGCCTCTTCCTGGACGCTGGGTCTCCTGGACGCTGACGGGGCGCGCTGGCTGATCCTCGGTGCGGCAGGATGGCAGGAGGTCTCGCTTCCTGCGCCCATACCAGAAGAGGAGTTGAATATGACCGAACTCCTCGCGCCGGAAGAGATCTTCGCGATGCATGAGGATGGGATCCGGGCGGCGATGGAGCGCCTCAACACAAATACAGTGGATATTGTGCTCGCGGAGGGGGTCTATACCGTTACAGCCCGCTCAGAGACCGGGATGGAGACTCTCGCCTTCCGGGCGGATACCGGGGAGGTGGTCATATAGGGCTGAGGAACGACGAGGGGTTGTTCTCTATCGACTTCCTTGTCGGGTTCACGATCTTTATGGTGGCCCTGATCGCGGTGGCGAGCATGGTTCCGGGGCTCCTTGCAGGGCTTCAGAGCAGTGGCATCGATTACGACGCGGTCGCCTACCGTACCGGGGTAATCCTCGCCGAGGACCCGGGCTGGCCGGTCGATCCACCGTGGGAGATGAAGGACCAATATCATAAGGACGAGATCGAGCGGATGGGGCTCGCGGTCTCGAAGGATGCACCAAACATCCTTCTCTCAACAAAGATTGAGAAGTTCTTCAACACCTCGTTCTTCGATCCTGAAGACTACCGCAGCAAGGTGATCTTTGGCGAGATACCCTACTCCTACAACATAACGCTCCGGAGCCTGGAC
>DAFR01000056.1 GCA_002497965.1 Methanomicrobiaceae archaeon UBA436
CATAGGTGCGCTCTGCGTAACAGGATGTGGACTCCCAGACCCGGATCTTTGCAACACGGGCGTCGCTTTCCTGCCGTGCAGCCTCGGCATCGATCATATCCGCGATCACATCGGCAAGGGTCTCGCTTGTCGGGTCGCCGCGGGTGGTGACGACCGGATGAAACGTCTCGATGCACGCCGCCATGGGATCGTCCTCGTTCAGGATCACCTGGTGATCGAACCTTCCCACGACCTCTTTGATGCAGTTGTAGTCAAGGACTATTCCCGTGCGCTCATCGGCCGTTCCCTCGATCCATACCTCAACCCGCCACTGGTGACCGTGCAATCGAAAACACTTTCCCGGGTAGTGGATCAGGCGGTGGGTCGCCTCGAAAAAGACCTCTTTATATATCCGGGCTCTCATCAATGAAGGTTGCCCGCCGGGTATAATATTATATCAGGTCGAGATCAAATTACCTGGATAAGCAACCGGCGCAGAGGAGGGTTTCCACAATATATAAATCCGTAACGCGCGTTGTTTTATAGCACAGCAGGAGTTGCTCCTATCTACAAATTTAACAGATACGAGGGTATTCGATGGGAAACGGTAAATTTGCAGCCCGAAAACTGAAGCGCGATTCAAAGAAGATGCGATGGCACGACCCTGTCTACGCGCGGCGCCAGCTCGGACTTGATGTGAAGTCCGACCCCCTGGAGGGAGCGCCGCAGGCCCGCGGGATCGTTCTCGAAAAGGTGGGTGTCGAGGCGAAGCAGCCGAACTCGGCCATCCGGAAGTGCGTCCGCGTGCAGTTGATCAAAAACGGACGCCAGATAACGGCGTTTGCCGTCGGTGATGGTGCCATAAACTTCATCGATGAGCATGATGAGGTCGAGATCGAAGGCATCGGCGGCAGACTGGGGAGGTCGATGGGTGATATCCCCGGTGTCCGCTACGTTGTGACCAAGGTTAACAACGTCAGCCTGCGTGAGATGGTCATCGGGCGCAAGGAGAAGCCGCGGAGGTAAGCGACAATGACGGAAGCANNCCAGCAGTTATTATTCAACCGCTGGGACATGAGCGAGGTTGAGATCCGGGATCCAAGCCTTGCCCGCTACGTGAACCTGCACGCAATGATCGTGCCGCATACATGCGGCAAGCTCGCCGGCCAGCAGTTCAACAAGAGCAACATGCTGATCGTGGAGCGCCTGATCAACAAGCTGATGCAGACTGAACACAACACCGGCAAGAAGGAACTTGCCATCCGCATCGTCCGTGATGCCTTCGAGATCGTCTACCAGAAGACCAGAAAGAACCCGGTGCAGGTTCTGGTTGACGCTGTCGCGAATGCCGGCCCCCGCGAGGAGACCGTCAGGTTGAAGTACGGTGGCATCAACGTTCCGAAATCGGTCGACACCGCACCCCAGCGCCGCGTGGATACCGCACTGCGGTTCATAACAGATGGCGTATATCAGGCAAGCCACAAGAAGAAGAAGAGCGTGAGCGAGGCGCTTGCCGAGGAGCTTATCGCAGCTGCGAACGGTGACACCCGTTCGTATGCCATCTCGAAGAAAGAAGAGCGCGAACGTATTGCAAAGGCAGCCCGCTGAAGACCCTCCATTATTTTTGGTGTTTTTTCATGACCCGACGAAAGAAGATGGTAGAGCGGGTGACGGAACTGATGGACAAACCGGAGCAGATCCGGAACATCGGCATCGTCGCCCACATTGATCACGGAAAGACAACCCTCTCAGACAACCTGCTTGCCGGCGCGGGCATGATCAGCGAGGAGCTTGCCGGCCGGCAGCTCTTCCTGGACGCCGATGAGGAAGAACAGACGCGCGGCATAACCATCGACGCAAGCAACGTCTCGATGGTCCACGAATACGACGGGAAGGAGTACCTGATCAACATGATCGATACCCCTGGCCACGTGGACTTCGGGGGTGACGTGACTCGCGCCATGCGTGCGGTGGATGGTGCTGTAGTCGTCGTGGACGCGGTAGAGGGCACCATGCCACAGACGGAGACTGTGCTTCGTCAGGCGCTGAAAGAAGGTGTCCGCCCGATTCTCTTCATCAACAAGGTCGACCGGCTGATCAACGAGCTGAAGGTGAACGAGCAGGAGATGCAGATCCGCCTTGCAAGGGTGATCGACAAGGTCAACAAGCTGATCAAGGGTATGAACGAGAAGATGTACAACGAAGGCTGGAAACTGGATGCCGCAAAGGGCACCGTAGCCTTCGGGTCCGCCCTTTATAAGTGGGCCGTCTCCATCCCATTCATGAAAAAGAGCGGGGTCTCATTCAAAGAGGTCTATGAGAAGTGCAACAGCGGCGATATGAAGTGGCTGGCCAAGAACAGCCCCCTGCACTCAGTCCTTCTCGACATGGTGGTCAAGCACCTCCCGAACCCAATCGAGGCCCAGCACCGGCGTATCCCCATCATCTGGCACGGCGATTATAGCACCCCCGAAGGGAAGGCGATGATCAACTGTGACCCTAACGGCCCCGTATGCCTTATGGTCACAGATATCTCGTTTGACCCTCATGCCGGAGAGGTCGCCACCGGCCGTCTCTTCGCAGGAACGCTCCGCAGGGGCACCGAGTGCTACATCATGGGGACGGCGAAACGGGTAAACCGTATCGCCCAGGTCGGTATCTTTATGGGCACCGAGAGGGTTGAGGTTGAACTGCTCCCGGCAGGCAACATCGCCGCCGTGACGGGCTTAAAAGACGCCATCGTTGGTTCGACCGTCACGACACTCCTTGATATGACCTCGTTCGAGTCGCTGAAACACTACTCCGAACCTGTCATGACCGTCGCTGTCGAGGCAAAGAACATGAAGGACCTCCCGAAACTGGTTGAGGTTCTCCGTCAGGTGGCCAAGGAAGATCCGACTGTGCAGGTCTCGATCAACGAAGAGACCGGGGAGCACCTGATAAGCGGCATGGGGGAGCTTCACCTGGAGATCATCACCGGGCGTATCAAGCGCGACAAGGGCGTCGATATCATCACATCTCCGCCGATCGTTGTATACCGCGAGACGATCACGGGTCGGGCTGGCCCGGTTGAGGGGAAGTCGCCTAACCGCCACAACCGGTTCTACATCGAGCTCGAACCGATGGACCCGGCGATCGTGAAGTTGATCCATGATGGCGAGGTCTCGATGAACCAGCAGGCGCTTGAGCGGCGTGACATCCTGGTCGCCGCAGGGATGGATAAAGAGGAGGCCAAGAACGTCAGGGCGATCGAGGGCACCAACATGTTCATCGACATGACAAAGGGTATCCAGTACCTCAACGAGACCATGGAGTTGATCCTGGAAGGATGGCGCGAAGCGCTCCGCGGTGGCCCGCTCGCCGATGAGCAGGTCCAGAACCTGAAGGTCAGGCTGGTAGATGTGAAACTCCACGAAGACGCCATCCACCGCGGCCCCGCCCAGGTCATCCCGGCGGTCAGGAGCGCTGTCAAGGCAGGCATGCTGATGGCCGGCGACTCGCTCCTCGAACCTATCCAGAAGATCCAGATCACCGTCCCGGCCGATCTGATGGGTGCGGCAACCTCGCAGATCCAGGGCCGCCGCGGCCAGATCTTTGATATGCAGAGCGAAGGCGACACGGTGACGGTCATCGGCAAGGCACCGGTCGCCGAACTCTTCGGGTTTGCCGGGGATATCAGGTCGGCAACAGAAGGGCGTGCGATGTGGAGCACCGAGTTCGCCGGGTTCGAACTGGTTCCGGCAGGCCTGGTGGAAGAGGTGGTCAGGAGCATCCGCCGCCGCAAGGGCCTGAAGGAGCAGATCCCGAGGCCGGAAGACTACCTGTCGTAATCAACCCC
>DAFR01000152.1:0-466 GCA_002497965.1 Methanomicrobiaceae archaeon UBA436
AGAACCCGTAGATTCATGTATTGAGGTGGAACAGATGCATGTATATCTCTATCCCTGCATCCGGGCGCGACCCACACCATTATCCAGGGCGACCGACAACTTCTTTCGCATGGAGAGAGAGGAGGCCATTGACCTGCTCCGGCGCTACCTGACGTCGCAGTCACACATCGTCCACAGCCACGCCACGGCGGCCATCATGAGGAAGGTCGCGGAGCACCTCGGTGAAGATGCGGATAAGTGGGAGATCATCGGTCTCCTGCACGACATCGACTACGATCTTGTTGAGGGGGAGATGGAACGCCATGGGATCGAAGGCTACCGGATCCTGATCGAGAACGGCGTCCCCCGGGATATAGCGGAGATTGTGAGGCGCCACAACCACCTGCTTACATCAGGCTACGAGCGCCCCATCGAGGTTGCGCTCCAGGCTGCTGACAGCGCCTCGGGCCTCATAATCGCCTGCGCC
>DAFR01000152.1:473-6026 GCA_002497965.1 Methanomicrobiaceae archaeon UBA436
GATCGACAATGTCACACCGAGGACGGTCAAGAAGAAGTTCAAGGAGAAGTCTTTTGCCGCCGGCTGCGAGCGCGAACGGATCCTGATGATCGAGTCGCTCATGGACCTTGGGACCTTCTACCACCTCGCGATCGAGGGGCTCAAGGAGGCGCGTGCTGATCTCGGGCTTGCATGAACGCAATCAAGACAAGGTTCTATTGGTGATCTCGATATGACGCAGGAAGAACGCGAGAAGGTTATCAAGAGGTTGGGGGAGGCCGTAGGGCTGCTCGCCGAACGCATGGACGCGCGGCTTATCCCCGAGGTTGGAATGAATATAGTCTATGCCCTGCCAGACGCGCAGAGCAGAGAGGATGTAGCAGGTGTTATGGGACGCATCGTCAGGCTTGGTGACCGGGTTCACCCCGTCGGGGAGATCGCGTTCGGCGCAAGCGATCACATGGCAAGGGTTGTCCTCACGGCCATGCGCTTCGATCCGAAGATACGTAGCGCGGCAAACATCCGTTTCTCGGACGAGATTGTTTCCAAACTCAATGACCTCCTTTTTGAGGTCTGCTCTTTTGACCGGGGGAAGGAGCCACCTGGCGTCCAGACGATGGACTGGGGTGTAGCCTCCTGCTGCAGGGAAGGTGTACCTGATGTCATATATGACCGGGGGGCTGTCGGAAAAGAGCCGATGATCAGGCTACTCGGAGAAGATCCGGTCACGGTAGCACAAAATATTCTTAAACTGTCGAATCGCATAAAATATGCACAATTGTAAAGGGAGATCCATATGGGTATAAAGCCGTCATATATCAAGAACCTCGGCGACGAACTCCTTGTCAAGCACGACGGAAGGTTCAGCAAGGATTTTGAAGAGAATAAGCAGGCGGTAGCCGGGGTTACCGTGATCGAGAGCAAAAGTGTCAGGAACCGGGTTGCCGGATACATCACACGAAAGATAAATAGGAGGAAGCGTTAAAGCATACAATATGTTTGAGGGAGTCCTTCCGGCAATCATAACCCCTTTTTTCCGTGACTCCAGTATGAGTCTCGATCTTGAGGGGCTTGAATCCAACATAGAGTCGCTCCTGCAACGTGGCGTCCACGGCATAGTGCCCTGTGGCTCAACCGGCGAGTCAGCAACACTCACGTTCGAGGAGCACGAGACGGTTATCGCAAAGACGGTCGAGGTTGTCGACGGCAGGGTGCCCGTGCTCGCGGGAACGGGATCTAACAGCACGGCAGAGGCCATGCGCCTGACCCGGTCAGCAAAGGATGCTGGCGCAGATGGCGCGCTTATCATCAGCCCTTACTACAACAAGCCAAACCGTTCAGGGCTGATCAAGCATTTCACAAAACTCGCTGACCTTGATCTACCGATCGTCATATACAACGTTCCGGGCAGGACAGCGCAGAACCTTCAGCCAGACCTGGTGGCAGAACTTGCAGAGCATCCAAACATCGTCGGGATCAAAGAGGCAAGCGGCGATATAACCCAGGTCTCCCGTATCATCGAGGAGACGCAGGACGAGGATTTCAGTGTTCTCTCCGGAGACGATGCGATGACCCTTCCCATCCTGGCCATTGGAGGCACAGGCGTGATATCGGTCGCCGCGAACGTTGTGCCAGGGTTGATGGTGGAGATGTACGAATCGTTCAGCGCCGGTGACCTTGCTCAAGCACAGGACCTGCACTACATCCTCTCACCACTCATGCGCGCAATGTTCATCGACACAAACCCAATCCCGGTAAAGAAGGCGGTGGAACTCCTCGGCATGGCTGCAGGTCCGGTCAGGCTGCCGCTGGACGAACTGGATGCGGCCAGGACAGAACTCCTGAAGGGGGTGCTTGCAAACTATGGCCATTAAGGCGGTTATATCCGGCGCCCTCGGGCGCATGGGCGGCACGGTCGGCCGTATAGTCAGCGAGGCCCATGACCTCGAGCTGGTCGGCGGGATAGACGTCAAGAAGGGGAGCCTTTTCGGGACGGAGGTGGTCCCGGCAACAGAGATTGATGCATTCCTCAGGGAGAAGAAACCCGATGTTCTCATTGACTTCTCCGTTGCGGCCGCTGCGGTTGAGAACATCAAAGCAGCAGCAAGAAATAATGTGGCACTGGTAGTTGGGACAACCGGGTTTTCGCCAGCACAGCGAAAGGAGATCGAGAGCGCTGTTGAGGGGAAGGTGCCGGCGGTGATATCGAGCAACTTCTCCGTCGGCGTCAATATCTTCTGGAAACTTGTGCGTGAAGCCGCCCGCCAGCTGGGCGACTACGATATTGAGGTCACGGAAGCGCATCACCGCTACAAGAAAGACGCGCCGAGTGGTACGGCAAAGACCATCCTCGATATCCTGGACCAGGAACTTGGGGAACGCGAGAAGGTCTACGGTCGCGTCGGTGCAACCGAACGGAAAGACGAGATCGGCGTTCATGTAATCCGCGGCGGGGATATCGTCGGCGACCATTCCGTTCTCTTTGCGGGAAACTTTGAGTGTATCGAGATCTCGCACCGGGCCTACGATCGTGCTGTCTTCGCACAGGGAGCTATCCGCGCCACACGCTGGGTTGTCGGAAGGGAACCGCGCATATACACTATGCAGGATGTCCTGGGGCTGTGACGGGTGAGTGAAGTTTATTTTGGGTGGCATCGTAAAAAATAAGTACACTTGGAGGAACTGAGTTTGCCAGCAGTAGTTGATACCGAGAAATGCACCGCCTGTGAGACCTGTGTGGATGTCTGCCCTTCTGCTGCCATAACCATGGTAGACGGGAAGGCAAAAGTCGATCCTGATCTCTGCGTTGAGTGTGAGACCTGCATCGACGAGTGCCCGTCTGAAGCTATATCCATGGAATAAAAAACCAACTCTTTTAATACCACCAGCACCAGAGATACTCCTATCCATGATTAATGTAGGAGTGCTTGGTGCCACAGGGGCAGTAGGACAGCGTTTTGTTCAGTTGCTGGCGGATCATCCTTGGTTTAACCTTCAAACCCTCACAGCATCTGAACGAAGTGCAGGAAAACCTTATGGCAGGGTGGTCAACTGGCGGCTTGATGCGCCGTACCCGGACAACGTCAGCGATATCGTCGTCACTCCAACAACCGTCGAGAGCCTGAAAGACTGTGACCTTGTCTTTTCGGCGCTACCCCCGGAGGTGGCAACATCACTCGAGACCGAGATCGCCGACGCCGGCATCGCTGTCTGCAGCAACGCCCGGTCACATCGGATGGATTCTGATGTACCCCTTGTGATCCCGGAGGTTAACCCGGATCACCTGGGACTGATTGACGTTCAGCGTGATCGGGGGCGTGATGGGTTTATCGTGACCAACCCTAACTGTTCGACGATTGTCTTTGTGCTGGCTCTTGCACCCCTGAGAGCGTTTGAGTTCCATGATGCGCATGTGGCAACCATGCAGGCGATCTCAGGTGCCGGGTTTGCCGGTATCCCCGCCATGGAGATTTATGACAACGTTGTCCCATACATCGGCTCCGAAGAGGAGAAGATGGAGACCGAGACGTTGAAGATCATGGGTAAGTTCGACGGCGCCGAGGTGAAGCCGGCTCCCTTCAGGGTGAGTGCCAGCTGCCACAGGGTTCCTGTAATCGACGGGCATACCATGGCCGTATGGGTCGACGTTAAGGAACCGGTGGCTGAGGTAAAGAAAGCCTATGCAACATTCAAGCCGCCCTTCAGCAACCTGCCGCTGCAGCCAGCAAAGACTATCGAACTTTTCGACCAGCCGGACCGTCCACAGCCGCGGCTTGACCGTAACCGCGGGCGCGGCATGACGGTCTCCATCGGCAGGGTTCGCGAAGGGCTGCGTTTTGTGGCGCTCGGCCACAACACCATACGTGGAGCTGCAGGTGCCTCAGTCCTCAACGCAGAACTGATATCTTCAAGGAATTACCTCTAAGGAGGCTTACTCAATGATAAAAGACAACACAGTATTCGTTGGTAACAAACCGGTCATGAACTACGTGCTTGCTGTGGTCACTCAGTTCAACAATGGAGCGGAAGAAGTCGCGATCAAGGCACGCGGAAAGGCTATATCACGTGCGGTCGATACGGCGGAGATCGCACTCAACCGGTTCCTTGCAAACGTGGTCAAGAAAGAGATCCTCACATCGACCGAGATGATCGACACCGATACCGGCAAGACAAACGTATCCAGCATCGAGATAATCCTCGCTCACCAGAAGTGAGACCCAGAAACCATTTTTTGCACGCCAGCGGTGTCTGGCATGCAGACTGAGGGTAGATGCCGTCGGGAGCAGGTAACATACCTGATTGCTGCGGTTGGACACGCATGCCCATCTGCCAATGACTCACCGTGAATCCATTGAAGCAATTCTTGCCTGCGGTAGCGGTTGAGAGAAGCATCTCCCTGATCTCAACCCCTTCAGGGCGGGATCGAGGGTCAAACCGACTTCTTTTCAGTGGCAGTTGACATTGAATCCCTCCTGACCCTGGAACCATATGGAAGGCAAAACCATCAATGCCTGGAGAGCGACTTGCCGGGGAGAATACGGATATCTCTGCCATAGCTCATGCAGAGCGTCGATCGAAGCCACGAGCATCACGGTAAGGCGTTCAACCATAAAGGATTTAAGAAACAACCTTATAAACAACTATACAATGAAGCAGGTGGCCGTAGGCGTAGTCTTGATGCTGGTGCTTGCCCTCATCACCCCTTCGATGGCAGCGGACGAGGGGCGCTACAGTTACATAACGGTTCAAGACGTCACGATTCGGCTAGAGAAGGCAGATGCCGTTGTTTCCATGAACTACACAGTAGACGACAGTGTCGGCTTTCTCGTCCTCCTCCTTGGAAAATCAGACCTGGAACAGAAAGTCCTTAACATACTGAACTTTAACAATGTGAGCGTTCAGTATCTAGGTCTTGATCATGCAGAGGTCCGCGTGGATGGTGTGGCTAACGATTACGGAGATGGAACATACTGGTTCCCCGAGCACAGGTTTGGTGTGGCCGTGCCCTCCCTCACCATCATCACACCGCAGAGCGCCAGGCATTACGAGAACACCAGCGAGATCCCTGGTGGATTTGGCTATTTTGCGTGAGACCTGGACGATAAACTCAACTCTTCACCTTCCCGTGGTAGTCACTGTATCGATGGGAAATCGCCCCCCCCCGCGAAGGGGCTGACAGGGAGGCGGGGGACGGAGACGCTCCCCCCTCCCCTGTCTCCTGCGTTTCAACCAGACGCTCTTTTCCGTGTGAGGTAGACCACCCCCGCCACCCGGCCGCTCATCAAGGCCTCCTCCCACCCCCTCGCAGGGGGGGCGGGCAGTCTGAGGCGATTGGCCCGGATACCGTATCCAGGGGGGAGAGGATCTTTCAGGAGTGTTCGGTGAAACCGCGACGAAACTGCCCGCTACCTCCTCCCTCTTCAGCATCTCGCCTCTCTGATCTCTCCGCAATGCCGTCTCGCAAAAACCCCGCGGCCGCCCCGGCTCCGGATGGGAGAAGGTGCTCGGCGATGCCGCCACCCCCCCCGGAATCCGTCCATGGAGATGTTTATCCCAATCTCCTCATACATTAGG
>DAFR01000094.1:0-1010 GCA_002497965.1 Methanomicrobiaceae archaeon UBA436
CCTCTTCCTGACCGGCCCGAACCTCGGCACCAACGGTGTCAAACTCACCGAGCCCTTGATAGAGACGGTGACCACAAATCTAACCACGTTCGATAGCGAGCCCGTTGAGGCTGATGACACCTGGTCGTTCAAGTGGAACACCGCTGAGCTGAGTAACAAGGGTATGGCGCTTGACTCCGGCGGCTACACGATCTACGCTGCCTCAAAGGCCGTGAGCAAGAAAGACCTCTCCGACGCCGAGTATGACACGATCTCAATCCAGCTTCGGTCCGGGTTCATCTCCGCGACATCGAGCGGTGCAGTCATAGCAAAGGGTGACGACCTGAAACTCACCGGCACCGCACAGGGCGACCCCAACGAGGTCAAGGTCTGGATCTTCGGCAAGAACAAGCAGATGCTCGACCAGTCTGCAACCGTTGAGGATGACGGCTCATTCGAGTACGAACTCAAGGGAGCAGATACCAAGGGTTTCTCCGCAGGTCAGTACTTCGTTGTCATCCAGCACCCGATGATGAACGGTGAGTTTGACATTGATGCCGGTACTGGCGGCTTGGAGGGCTGGATCGTCGGAACAAATGAGTCTGGCTTTAGTCCTGTAAAGATATCCGGGCTCCAGGCGTCTGACGCAGCAAACGCGCTGATCAAGGCGCTTGACTCCCCGAACATCGACGACACCTACGTGAAGCTCACGTTCATCGTCGAGGAGCCACAGATCCTGATCGACCCGATCGGTGACGTGCCTGCAGGCAGCACGTTCACAGTCAGCGGCACCACCAACCTCGCTGTCGGTGACACCCTGAACATCGAGGTCACATCCGCTGCGTTCACCCCGACCGAGAAGGGCGAGGGCTCTGGATTCGCAAGCGTTGCCAGGACGACCGAGGTCAAGGCTGGCGATGGTGCGAACGTCTGGTCTGTCGAGATCGACGGATCGAGCTTCAAGCCCGACCAGTACATAGTCACGGTTGAGTGCATCGAGACCGACACAACCGCAACCGCGAACTTCAACG
>DAFR01000094.1:1031-4560 GCA_002497965.1 Methanomicrobiaceae archaeon UBA436
GACTGTGACAACGACCACACCCCCGGCCACAACCACAGTACCCCCGACCGAAACCGAAACCCCAGGGTTTGGAGCACTCCTTGCCCTTGCCGGACTTGGTGCGGTTGCCTACCTGGTTCTCCGTCGGGACTAAACCCTGACAAACCCTAATTTTTTTGTTTTGTCTCTGTTCTGTTGAAATTTTTGGGTACTGGACGGTCCCGCGAGCCCGGAGATTGACGGTAGCGGACCATTGCAGCTGCAGTTGACAATCACCTTCGCGTCAACGCGAGAGGCTCTATCATCTCCCTCTACTGCCGACTCACGCGAAGAGGCGTGGGAATTACGGGATGAAAGGTCCGCTCGATACTCCAGAGTTCTGTCCCTGTCGAGCGGACGCCCCGGAGAAGAGACCTGTCCTGCATCGGCGGATGATCAGGGCGGCGATAGGGAGGCGCAAAGAGAGTTTGCCCCGGGATCAAGAGAAACCTATTTGAGGTACGCACGGGCATATATCATATCTAGAGGTGCAGTGACGATGGCAAAACCAATCGAACTTGGGCTTACCCTTGAGGGCGAAGATGCCCGGCGCTTTCACGAGTATATGGAGAGGCCCACCTATACCGACGACGCACGGAAACTGATCCGGCTCGCAGCACAGGACGCGCAAAACCGGCGCCTGTGAACACGACATACCCCCATGGCGCTCCATTTTTCACCCATTTCCCGGGACTCGGACGTATCAAACTTCAGCTGCGGTCATGCTGATCTGGACGAATTCCTGATCGATGATTCGATGGAGTATCAGCAGGAGCGGCTGTCCGTAACCCGCCTTGCATATATCAACTCTGAAATTGTAGGATTTTTCACCCTTGTAACCGACTGCATCGACGCGAAACAGGTAGCCTCGGAGGATGGGAGGCGAGGGTATCCCTACAGGATGTATCCTGCAATCAAAATCGCCCGGCTGGCAACATCAAAAACGCATCAGAGAAACGGCATTGGTTCTCTGATGCTCCGTGAGGTCCTGGCGCTCACGATAATGATATCTGAGTATGTCGGATGCAGGATCATCACCGTGGATGCAAAACCGGGCTCCGTGGGCTTCTACGAGAAGTTCGGGTTCAAGCGGGCAATGAGCAAACGTTCCGATCTTGTCCCTATGTATATGGACTATCACAGACTGCTGGAGGAGGAGCCCCGAATAGGGTGACCTCACGTCCCGGGACCCTGCAGCGGTTGGTGGAAATGGCAGGAAGCAACCGGGAAGTTCACGACCTTTGAGATCATCCGCGGCGATATCCAGGAAGGGATCTTTGAGCGGATTGACTATGCCGGCACCATCATGCACCAGACACTGGAGAATTCGGAAACTGAGTTTGGAGAAGCAGGACCGGATGCTTGACAAACAGGATCAGAGCCTCCAGTTGCAGCACACGATGCTGGAGAAGCAGGATCAGAGTCTCCAGATCGGGATTGAGACAAAAGAAGAGGTTACAGGGCTCCGAAAAGACACCGGGAAGTACCTTGATGACGAATTTAAAGAGATCAAAAAGGAACTCGCCTCTATCATGGGTGCCCTTGCCCGGGCCGGTATCCAGGTATAGACCCCATATTTTTGGCTCTGGTGACTGCCCCCTTCTCCTGTCTGGTGCGTGAATCCGGCCCCGAAAACGCTTCGCGTTTACTCACGCTCCCTCCCCCGCGGGGAGCTCGTACTTCGCGTGAGTTGACGGGATGCCACGTTGAAACATATAGATGAAATAGCCCACCCGGGAGAATCCTTATATCCCCTGCTCCATAAGATCGATGCAGGAGAGATTGAATGGGTCTGTGTGCGGAACTGCTCGAACGAAAAGGTGAGATCCTTGAGATCGCAGCCAGACACGGTGCCCGCAGGGTCAGGGTCTTTGGATCGGTGGTTCGGGGTGAGGAGACCGCGGCAAGCGACATCGACCTCCTCGTCGAGTTCGAGCCGGGAAGGAGTCTCCTTGACCACATCGCCCTCGCTCAAGATCTGGAAGACCTGCTCGGCCGCGAGGTCGATGTGGTAACCGAGAAGGGGCTGCACTGGTACATCAGGGACCGTGTCTGCCGGGAGGCCGTGCCACAGTGAGTGACGACCGGCTCTACCTCATCCATATTCTCGAGTCGATAGAGCGGATTGAGGACTATACCCGGGAAGGGCGTGAGACGTTCATGGATTCTCCGATGGCGCAGGATGCAGTGATACGCAACTTTGAGATCATCGGCGAGGCTGTGAAGCAGATCCCGGAATTCTTGAAGAAAAAGTGTCCGGATGTCCCGTGACGCCGGACCGCCGGTCTCCGGGACATCCTGATCCACCAGTATATGAGCGTGGATCTGGAGGCCGTTTGGGCTATCGTTGGAGATGATCTCCCTGGATTCAAACAGGCAGTCACGGAGATCCTGGCTGGAATGCAGGACCGCTGAACGATACCTTCAAGCTGGATGATCTCGCGATCGGAACCGGCTCAGTCGCCCCTAGCGGTGCAGGTCCCGATGTTGCTGGCTGGTGAACACGAGGGAAGTGTGGGCGGCACCGACCGCGATCCGCCGGGGCCGATGGCGGCGAAAGACAGCACGGAGAAGAACAGATTGGAGAAACAGATCGGCCTGTCAGGGCACCCGCTCCGGGTGCAACCTCAGGCGCGGGTTTCCTTCTCCCGGCGCTTCAGGACACCTGCGGCAACCGTGTCGAGATCCTTTCCAAGCCAGGTTTTGCGCTCTCTGGTGTAATTCCCGCGACCATGGGAATAACTCTGGATAAACCGTATCACATCTGCAGGCCCGAGATTCTTCACCAGCACTTCGAACCCCCGGACCATATTGAGGATGCAGGCAGAAAGTCCCTCTACCACCCGGCTCACGCCACGCCTTCGGAGACCCGGACCCTGCCGATGATCAGGTCTTCCTCCTGGGGAACCCCCTGCCCCTCCTGCCGCAACGCTTCCACGTGCCCTTCGATCGCTTCCCTGATGTTCTCCAATGTCTCCTCGACTGTCTCTCCCTGGGAGTAGCACCCGGGAAGCGCCGGGACTTCTGCCCAGAAACCTCCTTCTTCAGCCTTCTGGATCACAACAGTAAACTCCATTTTTAGCACCCAACTTAAAGTAATGCAAGAAACTCTTCCTCTGTTAAACCGGCTTTCTTTATTGCTGCCGTAAGAAGCCCGATCTTTAACTCCTTCGACCAGGGCAGAGTTATAATCGCTCCGGACGGCATTTTGATGTTGACGTGATCGCCTTTTCCCTGCCGCATCACGCCACCTGCCCGCACAAAGGCCCGCACCGCCTCGTGACCTTTGATCCGCCGGAGTCTCCCCACACCAAGCCTCCATTCAGTAGTAGTCCCACTACAGGATATGCATTTCGTTGCCGGGAGGCCGTGCCACAGTGACGAACGGCTCTATCATCCCGGGCTCTCCCAACCCCGTCGCCCCGCCGGATCAGCCGCCCTTAAGTAGTACGAAACCTCAATTTCAACCAGGATGGGGTTACTCACATGAAACTTACCGTAAAACTGCTGG
>DAFR01000077.1 GCA_002497965.1 Methanomicrobiaceae archaeon UBA436
GACCGTGTCTCGGAAGGTATGCGCCTCGCCTTCGGCAAACCCGTCGGGACGGCGGCACGGGTGAGGGAAGGTCAGAAGATCTTCTCCGTCTGGACAACCCCGCAGTTTGTGGAGAAGGCCAAGGCCTCACTCAAGGGCGGAACCTACAAACTCCCGGCCCCAGCAAGAATCATCGAAGAGCGGGTTCAGACGGCATAACCCCCCATATCCACCTGTTTCTGAGTTTCTCCCTGCAGGTAGGAGATCCTTGCCTGTGGGGAATATAGGTTTTTATAGTCTCTTCCCACCAGTATAGATGATGGTCAATCAGGCAGATCCGGGGCTTCTGGAAGCGCTGGCAGACGCAACAGAGCGGGCGCTCCGTGAGGCTGAGACCCGGCTCCCCTCCGACGTGCTTGCCGCACTCCGGCGAGCTGCAGCGGCCGAGACGAACGGGATAGCGCGGCAGGAGTTGGGGAACATCCTGGAGAACATCGCGCTTGCCGGGGAACGCGGTCTGCCTATCTGCCAGGACACCGGTGTGCCGGTGGTCTACCTGAGCCTCCCCCCCGACATTCCTTTCTCGCCCGCGCTCTTTGAGGGGGTGCGGGAAGGCGTGCGCCGGGCGACTGCCGCGATACCGCTCCGTCCAAACGCAGTCGATCCCATCACCCGGCAAAACACCGGGGACAACACCGGCGCCGGAATGCCCCCCATCCACGTGGTTCCGGGCGAGCGGTTCACGGTGACGGTGCTCCCGAAAGGTGCGGGCTCTGAGAACGTCTCCAGGATCGGAATGCTCCTTCCCTCGCAGGCGGCCGGGATCCCGGAGTTTGTCGCAGAGACGATGCTCATCGCGGGGGGAAGACCCTGCCCGCCGGTGATCCTTGGCGTTGGCATCGGCGGAACGTTTGATGCAGCGGCAGCGCTTGCCAAGGAGGCTCTCCTCCTCCCGGCCGATACCATGGACGAATATGAGCAGGAACTCTGCGACGCCGTCAACGCGCTCGGGATCGGGCCGATGGGGCTTGGCGGCGACGTGACCGCGCTCGCGGTTAAGGTGAAGCGCGCCGCCTGCCACACCGCCTCCCTTCCGGTGGCGGTGAACGTCCAGTGCTGGGCGTCCCGCCGGGCGAGCGTGGAGGTGAGACTCTGAACCTGAAGACACCCCTCGGCGATGAGATGCTCGACCTCCGGGCTGGCGACCGGGTCAGCCTCTCGGGGACCATCTACACCGCGCGTGACGAGGCGCACCTCCGGATGATGGAAGAGGGTATACCATTCGACCCGGAGGGCGCCGCGGTCTACCACTGCGGCCCCGTCGTGCAGGACGGCCGCCTTCTCGCTGCAGGACCCACCACCTCCGCCCGGATGAACTCGCTCACCGGGTTTCTGATCGATGCCGGTGTCCGCGCCCTGATCGGCAAGGGCGGGATGGGGCAGGAGGTGGTGGAGCGTCTCCGCGGCCGCGGCGTCTACCTCGCGTTCACGGGGGGATGCGCCGCGCTCGCCGCAGCCCGTATGCGGATCACCGGCGTTTATTTTGAGGAACTCGGTATGGCCGAGGCGGTCTGGGTGATCGAGGCTGATTCTCTCCCGCTGACGGTCGGGATCGACGCCCACGGCGGCGACCTCTTCGCGGCCGCACAAGAGAAAGCGAAAACAAAATTTCAACAGCGATTCAATATAAAGCAGGATACCTTCTCATGAAACTTGTCATCGATGAAACCCGCTGCAAAGGGTGCAACCTCTGCGTGCTGGTCTGCCCCTACAGGATATTCAAGGAAGGGACGGAACTCAACGACCGCGGGATCGTAACACCGGTCCTTGACCGGCCGGAACGGTGCACAAACTGCAGGCTGCAGCCCCTCTACGGCCGGCTGCTCTGCGGCGTCTGCCAGATGATCTGCCCTGACCAGGCGATCGCCTGGGTCGATGAGAGGCCGTTTGAACCGCATAAGGTGGAGGTGGAGTTTTGAGCAGAACCGAGTTCATGCAGGGGAACGTTGCCTGCGCCGAAGGGGCGCTCGCTGCCGGATGCCGGTTCTTTGGCGGCTACCCGATCACGCCGTCGACCGAGATAGCCGAGACGATGGCACGAAGGCTCCCGAAGGCCGGCGGGGTCTTCATATCGATGGAGGACGAACTCGGGAGCATCGCCGCGGTTATCGGCGCCGCATGGACGGGCGCCCGGGCGATGACGGCGACAAGCGGCCCCGGGTTCTCGCTGATGATGGAGAACATAGGTTACGCGGCCATGACCGAGACGCCATGCGTCATCGTCAACATCCAGCGCGGCGGCCCGAGCACCGGCCAGCCCACGCGGGCGTCGCAGGGCGACATGCTCCAGTGCCGGTTCGGGTCGCACGGCGACTACAGCACCATCGCTCTCTCCCCCTCCTCCGTCCAGGAGATGTTTGACCTGACCGCAAAGGCCTTCAACCTGGCCGACCGGTTCAGGGTTCCCACCTTCCTGATGGCCGATGAGATCATCGGCCACATGCGTGAGCGTATGACCATCCCCGACAAGGTCGAGATCGCCGGCAGACCGCCCCTCCCCGAGGGCAGGCTCCCGTTCGAGGCCGGGGAAGACGGAATCCCCGGGTTTGCGCCGTTCGGTTCGGGGAGGGCCATACATGTGACCGGGCTCACCCACGACGAGCGCGGCTACCCGGACACAACCGATCCTGAGGCGCACGAACGGCTTGTGAGGCGACTGGTCGCGAAGGTCGAGTCGGCGCGCAGGGAGATCGCCGACTACGAGGTTGTGAACCCGGATGCACGTGTGGTCTTTGTCACCTACGGCGCCCCCTCCCGGACGGTGCAGCAGGTGATCCACGATCATCCCGATGAGGGTATCGGGCACCTGCGCCTCCGGGTTGTATGGCCGTTCCCGGAGTTTGCGCTGGCTGAGTTTCCAGACGCCAGGGTCTTTTTGATGCCTGAACTGAACATGGGCCAGATCTCACGGGAGGTCGAGCGTCACGTCGGGCAGCCGGTAGTCCCGATCCCAAAACTTGGCGGTGACCTCCACACACCTGCCGACCTGCTTCGCGCCATGGAGGCGTATCTATGAGCAGGGCCGAATGGCTCCGGGAGGACCGGTTGCCGCACATCTACTGCAGCGGTTGCGGGAACGGAACGGTCATCAACTGCACCCTGGCCGCTGTCGACGAGGTGGGGTGGAGACGTGATGAGACGGTCTTCCTCTCCGGGATCGGCTGTTCCTCACGGGCTCCAGGCTACATCAACACCGACTCGCTCCATACCACGCACGGCCGGGCGCTCGCGTTTGCCACCGGGGTGAAACTGGCGCGACCCGACCTGAAAGTTGTCGTCTTCACAGGGGACGGCGATCTTGCCGCTATCGGCGGGAACCACTTCATCCACGCCTGCCGCCGGAACGTGGACATGACCGTGGTCTGCATGAACAACCAGATCTACGGGATGACCGGCGGTCAGGGGAGCCCGACGACGCCGCCGGGAGCGATCTCGACGACAACCCCATACGGTGCGAGCGAACCGGCGTTCGATCTTGCGGATCTCGCCATCGCTGCCGGCGCAAACTATGTCGCCCGCTGGACGTCCTACCACGTCACGGAACTCACAAAGGCCATCGCCACAGGCCTCCAGACGCCGGGGCTTGCGTTCATCGAGGTGCGGACACAGTGCCCGACGAACTACGGCCGCTCCAACAGGCTGAGAGAGGTTTCCGATATGATCGAGTACCTCCGGAGCCACGCGATGCTCGTCCAGAAGTATGAGCGGTTGATCGCCGAGGGTAAACCGATCCCGGAGGGGACGTTCACCATCGGGGAACTGGTCCGGCGGAACCGGCCGGCGATGGGGGTGCAGCCATGAGGCACGAGGTCAGGTTCTCGGGATACGGCGGCCAGGGGATAATCCTATCCTCTGTCATCCTTGGGCGGGCGGCGGCGCTCTACGACGGCAAGTACGCCGTCCAGACGCAGGTCTACGGTCCGGAGGCCCGTGGTGGGGCGTCGATGGGGCAGGTGGTTATCGATGACGAACCTATCCTCTTTCCCGAGGTGACTGACCCCGATATCTACGTCATCATGTCCCGGCAGGGGTTTGAGAAGTACGGCGTCCATGCACGGAAGGACGCGTTCATGCTTATCGATTCCGACCTGGTCAGGTCGCGTCCCCTCTGCCGCTGCTGTGAGATCCCGGCAACGTCGGAGGCAAAGACCAACCTGGGCAGGGAGATCGTGGCAAACATCGTTATGATCGGCGCCCTTGTGGCCGCAACCGGGGTCGTGAGCAGGGAGGCGATCGAGCGTGCGGTGCTCGACAGCGTGCCAAAGGGCACGGAGGGCCTGAACCAGCGTGCTTTGAAACGGGGATTTGAACTTGGAGAGCGAGCGTGTAATCCATGAAACTGCTTGAATACGAGGCAAAAAGGGTCTTCTC
>DAFR01000066.1 GCA_002497965.1 Methanomicrobiaceae archaeon UBA436
GACGGTGAGGTCGTCTGGGAGCACGGCCACCGACCGGGTGACGCCGGCGATGGGTGAGCGGCACCGGCGCCACCTTTTTTACCGCAGACCTCTTACCATTAGGGTATGCCCCAGTGGCTTAGGTGGCAGAGCGGCTGACTTGTAATCANNCCGAGTTCAAATCTCGGCTGGGGCTCTCAAGAAGACCTCTTTTATCCGCCGGGAATACCCGGTCTCGGTGAGGTTGATGCTCGGCACCGGAAACCTGTATCGCTCATCAACGACCCTCACGACGCGATGCTTGAAAATGGGTGACTGCTCCCGGGAAGAAGGTGCTTTCGGATCATCATCCTCCTGCCTGCTCGGGACCGCGGAAGCCACGGAGAACCTCACGTTCGTCTGCTTGGACAACGGGGCGTTCGGGGGCACCGGGAACCAGTCGACGGGCGGTGGACATGGAACTTCTCGCCCGAGCCGCCGGGATCCAGAGGAAGTGCAGGGTTCAGGACGAGGACAGGAGAACCGGGGCCGGGGCCCGACCTTCATCCACGTCGTCCTCGTCCCCGGGGAGATCCGGGGACGGTTTATGCGGGCGATTCGAGGGTGACCTTCCGGAACGCTTCCCTTCTCCGGATCGCGCGCCCCTTCAGGCACTCCCGAACGGCTGTATCGATGAGGAACCGCAAATCAGGGATAATACCGGCCGTAAAGATTCCCTGGGATCGGGCAAAACCTGCTCTCTCACCGCGGTCGCCTGGACTCGCAGGGGACACCCGTCTGGCAGAGACCACAACTTGAGACCGGAAACCCTAGTTCGCCCTCGACATGGGGCATTGCCGTCTCCCGGATATAGGCAAAACAGCGCTCCTTGTCGTGACCATCCTCCGAGATCGCACCTGCCGGACAGCGTCGGATACAGGCATCGCATTCTCCACCCGCCAGACGGAGACAGTATTCAGTCCTGCTGTGATACGGTCTCGGCGTTGCGGGGATGTCTACCGCGGCCACGACCGAGCCCAGGCGCACCGCTTTGCCCCGCTCCGTGATCAGCCCATCGCAGAGACCGAACGTCCCGAGACCCGATGCATAAGCAGCGTGCCGCTCCGACCAGCATGAAGCGATTCCAAACCGCTCCGATACCTCGCGCCGGAACTCCGGCAGCCTGACCGGAGCGGCGGCCGGGTATCCGGCATCGGTAAGAAGACGGGCAATGTGGTCGCGGATGCGGTCGTTCACAGCCTCGCCGTAGTGCCGGGCAAGGCTCCAGCGGCGTGAGGGAAACGAGGTGCACACCCTATGCTCGCGCCGGGTCGCTTCGGTCTGCGGCAACACCCAGACTATGACAGCAAGATGGGAGTCCGCAAGATCGGCCTCTGGAAATCTGGTCCGGAACGCATCAAGAGGCGTCCAGTAAAACGGTCCGATCTTCTCTTTGAACTCGGCATACAGCGGATCGTCTCCCCGCGAGACGCCTATGAGCGGGCTATCCCAGACAGGTTCCGCAAGATCCGGGCCCAGCCTGTTCAAATCAGGATCGGCCAGAAGCGATTCGATCTCCTGTAAGATCCACTCAGTACCAGATGTCCCGTCCATGGCAGACCCCGGTTTCACGCCGTCTCGATCTTTGACTCGTCCTCAAGGCCGAGTTCCTTTATCGCGGTTTCACGCATCTTGAACTTCATGATCTTACCTGATACCGTCATCGGGAAGTCGTCGACGAACTTGATGTAGCGCGGGATCTTGAAGTGCGCGATCCTGCCGCGGCAGAACTCCCGCACATCCTCCTCCGTCAGTCTCACACCGTTATCGACCCTGATCCATGCCATAAGTTCCTCGCCGTACTTCCTGTCCGGCACCCCGATCACATAGGCGTCAGCGATCTTCGGGTGGGTGTGGAGGAACTCCTCGATCTCGCGCGGGTAGATGTTCTCACCGCCGCGGATCACCATATCCTTCAGGCGGCCGACGATCTTGACATAGTTCTCCTCGTCCATCACCCCAAGATCTCCCGTATGGTTCCAGCCGTTCTCGTCGATAGTTGCCCGGGTGGCGTTCGGGTTGTTGTAGTAGCACCGCATCACGCAGTAGCCGCGGGCACAGATCTCACCGGTCTCGCCGCGGGGGACGATCCTCTTTGTGTTCGGGTCGATGATCTTGACCTCCGTGTGAGGAAAAGGTCTTCCAACCGTCGAGACACGCCGTTCCAGCGGGTCATCGGTCGTGGTCATCGTGATCCCCGGTGAGGTCTCGGTCTGGCCGTAGACGATCACGATCTCGGAGATGTGCATTCTCTTGCTGACCTCCCGCATCACCTCTGTCGGACATGGCGAGCCCGCCATGATCCCCGTCCTGAGCGAGTCAAGCCGATAGTTCTCGAAGTTCGGGTGCGAAAGTTCGGCGATGAACATCGTCGGCACGCCGTGGAGCGCCGTGCACTTCTCGTCCTGGACGGCTTTGAGGACCGCTTCGGGGCTGAAGACCGGTGCCGGCAGGACCATCGCGGTGCCGTGCGTGACGGCGGCCATGTTCGAGAGGACCATGCCGAAACAGTGGTAGAACGGCACCGGGATGCAGAGCCGGTCCTCGTGAGTGAACTTCATCCCTTCGCCGATGATGTAGCCGTTGTTCAAGATATTGTGGTGGGTCAGGACGACGCCTTTCGGGAACCCCGTGGTCCCGCTGGTGTACTGGATGTTGACCGCGTCGTCGAAGCTGAGCGACTCCTCGCGCTCCCGGAGCTCTTCGGGACGAACGAGTTCGGCCTTCGAAAGGAGGTCGTCCCAGATGTACATGCCGTTGTAGGGGATGTCGCCGAGGAAGACGACGGTTTTTAAGAACGGGAACCTGTCGCTGTTGATCCGGCCGGGCTTCGCCTCGAACGCCTCGGGGCAGGACTCGTAGAACATGCCGACGTAGTCGGAGGTC
>DAFR01000150.1:0-6844 GCA_002497965.1 Methanomicrobiaceae archaeon UBA436
CTCGGCCTGCTCAGGCACTGCTCTGTCGCTCTCCACCCGATCAGGTGCGCTGCCGAGGTCGATGGGATCTCACACCTTTTTGATAAGGCAGATATCATCGTCGATGCGATGCTCGGCACAGGCGCCTCCGGTGCGCCTCGTGAACCGCTTGCAACCCTGGTTGCCCGCGCGAACACGAGCGCTGCGCCGGTCATCGCCGTCGATATCCCCACCCCCGGTATACGGGCAAACCGGATCCTCTCGTTCCACCGCCCAAAGATCCAGGGCGCAGATCTCGTGGATATAGGAATCCCGCTTGAAGCCGAGGTCTACACCGGTCCCGGCGACCTCACGCTCCTTCCGAGAAGAGACGAGAATGCCCACAAGGGCGCCGGCGGCGAGGTTCTCGTCATCGGCGGCGGCCCCTACCAGGGTGCGCCGTATATCGCGGCGCTCGGGGCGCTGCGTGCCGGCGCGGATATCGTGCGGGTCGCCTCCCCCGCCTGCATCCCGATCCCCGACCTGATCCACGAGCGCCTGGATGGCGACCTGATCACCCCTGACCACCTGGAGACCATCCTCCGACTCGTGGAGAGGGCCGATGTCGTCGTCTGCGGTATGGGGCTTGGGGGGGCGAGCCACGAGGTCGTCCTTGGCGTTTCGGAGGCGGCAGGGCGCGCGGTCTTTGATGCCGACGCCCTCCGCCGACCGCTGCCAGCGGCGAAAGAGACCATCTACACCCCCCATGCCGGTGAGTTTGCCCGGATGACCGGGACGGAACCCCCTGCGGAGGTTGCGGCCCGTGGCCGGTGTGTGAGGGCCGCCGCTGCAACCGGGACGGTCCTCCTCAAGGGCCCGGTCGACGTGATATCCGATGGCTCCCGCGTCCGTTTCAACCGGACCGGCACCCCTGCCATGACCACCGGCGGGACGGGCGACCTGCTTGCCGGGGTTGCGGGCGCGCTGTTCTGCCACCTCCCGGCCTTCGAGTCGGCCTGCATCGCCGCATACGTGAACGGCAGGGCGGGGATGCGGGCGGCGGAAGAGAGGGGGAACGGCATCCTTGCCACCGATATACTGGACTTTATCCCGCAGGAGGTCTTCCTCCGCCGCCCGCCTGAGTGAGACTGCCGGCAGCGTCCACATTTATCCCCGGCAGGTGCAAAGATCTCCTCTGATGGATATGAACGAGTCCGGCGAAGACGGCAGGGCGCCGGTCTTCACCCACATCGAGAACGACCGCGCACAGATGGTGGACATCTCGGCAAAGACCGAGGTTGCCCGCGAGGCGGTTGCAAGCGGCCGGATCTACCTCCGGGCTGAGACACTCAGGGCAATCAGGGAGGGGACCACGGTCAAGGGCAACGTTCTTGCAACCGCACGGGTTGCGGCCACCCTGGCGGTGAAGGAGACGCCGCGCATAATCCCGATGTGCCACCCAATACCGCTTGCAGGGGTCACCATAGATTTTGAGGAGGGCGATGGTTGCCTGGAGGCCACCGCCCGCGTGAAGTCTTTCGGGAGGACCGGCGTCGAGATGGAGGCGCTCACCGGCGTCTCTGTCGCCCTGCTCACGGTCTGGGATATGGTTAAATCGGCCGAGAAGGACGAGAACGGTCAGTACCCGGTCACCCGGATCGATGCCATCCGCGTTCTGGAGAAGAAAAAGGGAGGGTGAGCGGGGCCGATCAGATCGCTTCTTTTGAAACACCCCCACCTCAGAGGGGGCGGGCAAGTGTCTCTGGCTATTGGCCCGGGGGGCCGTGTCCGGGACGGAGCCGGATCTATCAGGAGTGTCAGGTGAGACCGCGAAGGGACTGCCAGATCCCCGGACACGGTATCTATGGGGAATCGCCCCCGTGGGGGAGGGGGAGACGGAATCCTTTATCAGCGCCCCCGTCGATCTATATGGAGCCAACGGGATACGTCCCGGAAAGGAATGTGGCGGAAACGCTGAACCTGAGGTGATTGAGAGCATGGCAAAATCGATGTATGCCTACGTACGTGAGGCCTGGAAACAGCCTGACACGTCCGAGGTGAAAGACCTCCTCTGGGAGCGTCTCCAGGTCTGGCGGCGCGAGGGGAGTGTCGTGCGCGTTGAGCGCCCCACAAGGATCGACCGCGCCCGTTCGCTTGGCTACAAGGCCAAGCAGGGCATAATCGTCGTGCGGGTCAAGATCCGCCGCGGCGGCCGGAGGAAGCCCCGTTACGTTCGCGGCCGCAGAACAGCGCGCATGGGTATGCGCCGGATGACCCCGGCAAAGAGCCTCCAGCGCATGGCCGAGGAGCGTGCATCCCGCAGGTACCCGAACATGGAGGCCCTGAACTCCTACTGGGTCGGGGAGGACGGGCGTCACAAGTGGTTTGAGGTGATCCTGGTCGATGGCCACCACCCTGCCATCCAGAGCGACCGGAACCTCTCCTGGCTGGCCGACCCCGTTCACCGGGGCCGGGCGGAGCGCGGCAAGACCTCCGCCGGCGTGAAGGGGCGCGGGATGCGGAAGCGCGGGAGCGGAACCGAGAAGACTCGGCCCAGCGTCCGGTCGCATGCAAACCGCGGCAAATAAACACTTTTTTTAAACGACGATGAAGATCACAGATGCCTGTATATTCCCCTATCCTGACGGCGACTCCACGGTTTCGCGGATGGCGATCGAGGCTGGAGAACTCGGGTTCGATAGCCTCGTCGCCATAGGGGATGCCGGGCATCGGTTGTCCTGCGCCGTTGAGATCCTCCAGGGCGCTATCATCACCGCCCGGTCCGTAAAAGAGGTTCTGCGCGACCTGCGCGACCCCGCCGTCCGGCGCGCCGATCTGGTCTGCGTCGATGCCGGAGATCTCTCGTTCAACCGCGCTCTTGCAAGCACCAAGGATGTGAACGTCATCAGTAAGATCCATGCCACCCGGCAGAACGCCTTTGACCACGTCGCCGCACGGACGGCGGCGGAGAGGGGCGTGGCGGTGGAGATCTCGCTTGCCCCCCTGATCCACCTCCGCGGGGCAAAACGCCAGCAGGCGCTGAACCGGTATGCAGACATCCTCGCGCTGCACCGGCGTTACGGGTTTATGCTCACCCTCTCGAGCGCCGCCAGTTCGATACTCGACCAGCGTTCGGTTCGAGAGATCCGGGGGCTCTGCGGGCTCTTCGGCATGACCGGGGCCGAGGTGAACGAGGCTCTATCGTCTGTGGGCCGGATGATCGAGCACTCCAGTCCCCGCGGGGGGGTCAGATGAGACCCAGGCCGCCGACGATGCGGACGAAACGGCGCTACATACTGGCAAGGATCCTTCCATACGGTGCAGCAGTTGACCAGAAACAACTCTACCTCTCCGTCATCGAGGCCGCGGCATCACTCCTCGGCGATGCGGCTGTCGGTCTCGCCCAGCCCGCCGTCGTCTACTGCGATGCGGGGTATGCCGTCATCCGGTGCCGGCGCGGGGCGGAGAGGGAGATCGCCGCAGCGCTTGCAACAGTCACGGCGGTCGGCGATGACCGGGTTTCGCTCCGGACGGTCGCCACATCCGGGACAATCCGTGCGCTGCGGCGCCGGATGAGACCGACCCGGCCCGTTCTTGAGGATGGGGAGATTACGATCGGCGAGAGGGCTTATGCTGTCTGCCGGTATCCGGGTCAAAAGGTTGATTTGATTGAAAAGGGTATTAAGCATCAGAAAAGATTCTTTTTCAGCGAACTCGATTTGGAGGAACGATAATGCAACCACAATATCAGATGGGATACGACCGGGCTATCACGGTCTTCAGCCCCGACGGAAGACTCTATCAGGTTGAGTATGCAAGGGAAGCGGTAAAACGCGGCACGACGGCCGTTGGGCTCAAGTGCAGCGAGGGTGTCGTGCTGATAGTCGACAAAAGGGTGACATCCCGCCTCCTCGAACCGGCCTCCATCGAGAAGATCTTCAAGATCGATGCGCACATAGGTGTGGCCTCCTCCGGTCTTGTGGGGGATGCACGCTCCCTCGTGGACAGGGCGCGGGTCGAGGCCCAGATCAACAGGGTCTCCTACAACGAGCCCATCGATGTCGAGACACTGGCCAAGAAACTCTGCGACCATATGCAGATCTATACCCAGTTCGGCGGTGCGCGTCCCTACGGCACGGCGCTCCTGATCGCCGGGATCAGCGACGGTAAGGGCAGACTCTTTGAGACCGACCCGAGCGGCACGCTGCTCGAGTACAGGGCAACCGGGATCGGGACAGGCCGGCCGGCGGTCATGCAGGTCTTTGAGGAGGAGTATCGTGAGGATGCGACCTTCTCGGAGGCGATCGCTCTCGGCATCAAGGCGCTCCATGCAGCGACCGAGGGGAAACTGGACGTGAGCGCAATCGAGATCGGTGTTGTCTCCATCGAGACGGGGGGGTTCCGGAAGATGGAGAGGGATGAGATCCAGTCCTACGTTGATACGTTTGAGGAGAGCGTGCCATCAGCATGATCCCGCTCGACCGTGCGGTTGTAGCTAGGTTCGAGAGTCACGGGGAACGGTTTGAGGTGCTGGTCGACCCCGACCAGGCGATGCGCATCCGGCAGGGGGAAGCGATAGACCTTGAGGACGTCGTTGCGGCCGACTCCGTCTTCTCGAACGCCGCTCATGGTGAGAGGGCCTCGGACGAGGCTCTCATGAAGGTCTTCAAGACGACCGAGTTTGAAGAGATTGCGCCGAAGATCATCCAGAAGGGCGAGATCCATCTGACGGCGGAGCAGCGGCGCCATATCATCGCGGACAAACGGAGCCGGGTCATAACGTTCATAGCAAGGAACGCTATCAACCCGCAATCGGGCTACCCCCACCCCCCGCAGCGGATCGAGCTCGCGATGGAGGAGGCGAAGGTGAACATCGATCCCTTCAAGTCGGTCGAGGAGCAGGTGAAGGAGGTTGTCAAGGCCCTCCGCCCGATCCTTCCCATCAGGTTTGAGGAGATCCGGATCGCCGTCAGGTTCCCGCCGGAACATGCTGCAAGGGCTTACGGGGAACTCCAGGCCGCAGCAGCGATCGAGCAGAACGAGTGGCAGAAGGACGGTTCCTGGATCGCGGTGGTCAGGATTCCGGCCGGTATCCAGGAGGAGTTCTACAACCTGGTGAACAAGATCTCGAGAGGGAGCGCCGAGACCAGGATCGTCGGGCGTGTATCGTGAGTAACTAATATTAGTCGAGACCACAGAAGTTAGAGGACATACAAGAGGTAGGCGAAATGGCAGGCCGCAAGCAGAGTGCAAAAGGCAGGGTTGTCGGGAGTTCCGGTCGATACGGCCCCAGGTACGGCAGGTTTATCAGGAAGAGAGTGAACCAGATCGAGCAGATCTCCCGCGCGGCTCATGTCTGCCCCCGGTGTGACCAGGAAGCGGTCAGGCGTGTGGGGACGGGGATCTGGGAGTGCCGCAAGTGCGGGTTCAAGTTCGCAGGCGGGAGTTACGTCCCGGAGACGCCGGTTATGCGTGTCGCCGCGCGGAGCATCGAGCGTTCGCTGCAGAAGGAGGGTTAACCGGCCGTGGTTGCGTATAAGTGCGCTCGGTGTAAGCAGAAGGTTGAGATAGACATCAATATACGCTGTCCCTACTGTGGGCACCGCATCCTCTTCAAGGAGCGCGGGGCCGCGATAAAAGACCTGAAGGCTCGATGACGGTCGTCACGACGTCGCGCAAACCGGTTCCGGAGGTGCGGTCACTCGCACGGGATCTTGCGTTTGCGATCGGCGCCGAATACGCCACCCGCGGGAAGATGGGCATGGACGACCTCCTGTCGTCCCACGATGGGCCGGTTCTGATCGTCTCGAGGTCAGGTCAATCTTTTCTTATTCAGGTCTTTTCAGGGGGTGAGGCGGTTGCCGGGATCCGTGTTCTCTCGTTTGCGGTCGAGGAGCGGGAGGGTGCGATCTCCCGCGGCCTTGCGGTATCTGACCGCGCCCTCGCCAGTGCGCTGGAGGGTCTGGCCGATATGGTCTTTTTTGTGGACGCGCTCCCGGAAGACCGGATCGTGTTTGACGGGCGGCAGCGGCGGCGCTATACCCTGAGGGTGGCGCCATGAGGCATTCGGCGGTATTCCGGTTTACGGCTCCTGATGCCCGTGCGATCTATCTCTCCGTCTGCCAGGAGGAGGGGGATGTGGGTGAGCGTTCGTCTGCGAGGGTCAGGCTTGAGGATGAGGAGACCCTTATCCTGGAGGTGAGCGCTGCGGATATACCGGCGCTTCGTGCGGCCCTTAACACCTGGCTTCGGCTGATCAATATAGCGGTTGAGGTGCGGGAGGCTGCTCTCTCCCGGGGCGGGAGCGCCCTCCCGCCTGAACCCTACATTTAATTGTATTCGCGGCCTTATGTTGTAGAGAAAGGCGGCCAGGGAGGGTGAGACCTTCTGCCTGCCGCTCCAGATACTGTTATCGATCTTCGTCGTATCCAAGGAGGAGATGAATATGGAGAACATACCGCAAAAATTGCAGAACCAGCTGGCGATGCTTCAGCAGATGCAGCAGCAGCTGCAGACCGTGATCACGCAGAAGGCGCAGTATGACATGACGATCCGCGAGGCCAGGCGTGCGCTCGAGGACCTGGCCGACGTCCCGGAGGATGCGGCGGTCTTCATGAACGTCGGCAGCGTCATGATGCAGAAGAGCAAGGAGAAGGCGGTTGCAGCCCTAAACGAGCGCATCGAGACGCTCGAACTCCGGGTCAGGTCGCTTGAGAAGCAGGAGAAGGCGCTGCAGCAGAGGTACGAGCAGCTCTCGTCCCAGGTTCGGGATGCGCTGGAAGGAAAACAGAAGCCGCCGGGCCCGGCCTGAGCCCCTTCCCGAAAAAGCTCCATTTTTCCGGCATAAATCGCTGTTTTCTCTCGTTCGTTCTTCTGCACCGCCGCC
>DAFR01000150.1:6885-8658 GCA_002497965.1 Methanomicrobiaceae archaeon UBA436
GGGGGGCGATTCTCCATGGATACGGTTTCCGCAGATATCGCTGAACCCTCCATGGGAACCCTGTTTCCCCCGTGGCACGGCCATCGGGTTAATCGCTTCCGGCTCCTCAACGGTCTCTGAAAAAAGGGTTTGCGGGAACAGGGAAAGGTGAGAAGGCTCTCTCTCACGCTTTCTGGTTCCGGTCGTGTTTGCGCATCCTGCAGACCAGGTTGATCGCGTTTACGACCGCCTCTACGGAGGCCAGGACGATGTCGTCGTTTGCGGCGCTGGCGTCAAAGACCCGGCCCTTCTCGTCCTCGACGGCGATCGTGACGTGCCCGATTGCATCGGTGCCCCCGGAGATCGCCTCGATGTTGAACTCCTTCAACAGGATGGGGGCCGGCATGATCCCGAGAATCGCTTTCACGGCCGCGTCCACAGGACCGTTGCCGACGTTCGAGAAGATGTGCTCTTTCCCGTCAACGAGCGCCCTGACGCTTGCAGTCGGGATCACATGGTTCCCTGTCATGATCGCGACGTCCTGGAGTTCCAGGGTCTTCTCGTCGGGTGCAAGGTGCATGACGCTCTCCGCGATCTCGTAGAGGTCTGCATCCGTCATCCGTTTGCCCTTTCCGGCAATTGCCTTCACCCGCTGGACGATCTCGTCGAGCTGAGCATCGGTTGGCTCGATCTGCACCTCAGTCAGCATCTGTCTGATGGCATGTTTCCCGGCGTGTTTCCCGAGTTTGAGCCTGCGCCGGTGGCCGACCATCTCCGGTGTCATGATCCCGGGCTCAAACGTGTCTGAGCGCGTGATAACGCCGTGGGAGTGGATCCCGCTCTCGTGGGCGAAGGCGTTCTCGCCGACGATCGGCTGCGTTGGCGGGATGCTGATCCCGGAGTAGCGCGATACAAGCCTTGAGGTCTCGACCAGGCCCGTCGTCCGGATGCCGGTATCGATCCCATAGATGGAGGTGAGGGCCATCACCGTCTGCGCAAGGTCGGCGTTCCCCGCCCGTTCTCCGAGACCGTTCACCGTCACCTGGACCTGCGACGCCCCGGCCTCGACCGCCGCCAGGGTGTTTGCCACGGCAAGCCCGAAGTCGTTGTGGCAGTGGACGTCGAGCGGGCAGTTCACCTCGCTCTCGATCCTCTCGATGAGGCGTTTCATCGCGCCCGGCGTGATCACCCCGACGGTGTCCGGGACGTTGATGATCGTGGCTCCAGCATCCATCGCGGCGCGGCAGACCCGGATCAGGTAGTCCCAGTCGGTCCTGGTGGCATCCATCGGGGAGAACATGCACTGGTCAACGTGGTCACGTGCATACGTGATGATCTCGTTGACCGTATCGAGCACCTGCTCGCGTGTCTTGCGGATGGTGTACTCCCTCTGGACGTCGGATGTCGGTATGAATACATGAACCATATCGACACCGCAGTCGATGCACGCATCCACATCGGATGTGAGCGACCGCGCCAGTCCGCAGACCTGTGACGAGAGGCCCAGACCCACGACGGCTTTGACGCTCTGGCGTTCGGTCTCCGAGGACGCGGGGAAACCTGCCTCGATGACGTGTACTCCTAGTTTTGAGAGCTGTTCGGCAATAGCGAGCTTCTCTTCGAGCGTGAACGAGATGCCCGGTGTTTGTTCACCGTCGCGCAGCGTGGTGTCGAAAACAGTTACATTCTTTTTCGCATGGCTATCGGTGAAGAAGGCAGTACGCTTCAGCGTTTCCAGGTGCTTCAGCGTTTGTAGGTTTCATACCTACTCGTTATCAGCGAAGGTATATAAAG
>DAFR01000150.1:8668-8837 GCA_002497965.1 Methanomicrobiaceae archaeon UBA436
GGCCATCAAAGATTGGGCCGGTGAATCTCCATCGCCACAGACCGCGCTCTACCCCCAGGATATTTTTGCAAAGACAACATTCCGGGGAGAGATGGGGGAGGCGTTTCCACCCAAACGCCCAGGGGGCGATTATCCATCGATACGGTGCAATAGAGTGCATCCACCCACC
>DAFR01000103.1:0-943 GCA_002497965.1 Methanomicrobiaceae archaeon UBA436
GCTCGCGGAAGAACTCGGCCGGGGCCGGTGGGCGATCGAGAAGATGCTCAGGAAAGAGGGTGTCGTGACCGGCGGCGGGAGAGTCTACAGGCAGCAGCGCTGATGAACGGGCCTCTCAGGGCGCCGCCTCATCCTCCCAGGCCACCACCACGAATAGATCCCCGCGTGGCGACGGCGGCTCTGCCGCCGTTCCGGTAGCGATCCGCTCCGTCGGGTAACCCAGGTCCTCGCAGACGGCGACCCGGGCTGCCGGGGGGAGGAGAGCCGCAAGCGCACCGACCTCAAAGGCAGGGTCGGTTATGATGAAGACGACCCGGCCCCTCTCTATCTCTTCAATGGCGCTGGCGACGGCGTGGTCATGGTCATTCCCGTGGGCCCGGACAACCGCCACCCTCGCGAGCGGGAGTCTTAGCCTCGCAAACGCAACCTGCAGCGATGAGATCCCGGGAACGACATCACCCTCCAGGAGCGGCCCGAGCCCCGCAAGCATCGGGTCGCCCGTCGAGAGGACGACCGCATCGCGGGGGAGCGAGCGCAGGCTCCGGTAATCCGTGATCCCGTGCACCTCACACCCCGGCGGGATGGCGTCACGGGCAAGCGCGATCGCCCTCGCGGAGCCATAGACAACCGACGCATCCTTAAGAACCCTCACAGCCTCCGCTGTCAGCATCCCGGGACCGCAGCCAACACCGATTATCTTCATGGCGACTCCCCGAGAACCCGGCCACCGCGGTCGACGATCACGACCCTGACACCGGGATACCGCGACCGGAACGCCTCAAGTTCGCGGCGGAGCACCTCCTCCCCCCCGGCGGTCGCCATCAGTTCCTCCACCGTCGCACAGCCCGTTCCCTCAAGGATCTGCGGGTTCATGAACCTCAGGATCAGGCCCGGCAACCCGCAGACGATCGGATCACCGCCCGCGGCAGCCTGGAGCGCTTCA
>DAFR01000103.1:1026-5754 GCA_002497965.1 Methanomicrobiaceae archaeon UBA436
CAGAGCGTGCAATCCGGTCGAGAAGCCCCTCCGTCACGTGGTCGTCCCAGGGTTCAACAAGCCCCGTCGTCCCGAGCACCGATATCCCGGCGTGCACCCCGACCTTCGGGTTCAGTGTCTTCTGCGCCACCTCAGCACCCCGCGGGACGGTGAGGATGATCGTCGCCCCGGATAACCCGGTCTCCTCCATCGCCTCGTCGATCGAGCGCCTGATGCACTCAAGCGCCGGGGCGCTGATCGCCGGCGTCCCCTGGCGATGGCGTGGGGTGTCGCGGGCGAAACTCCCTATGCCCTCCCCCGGGACGAAGTGTGCTCCATCATTGAGAGAGGGTGCCGCCGTCGCGACGAACTCAAGCCCCGCGGTCACGTCCGCGGTGTAGTCCCCCGCGTCCTTCCGGCACGACGCCTGACCGCGGCAGGCGTCCACCGGGAGCCTGACAGCGATGCCGCATGGCAGTCTGACCTCCACCTCCTTCACGGTACCGAGGGCAAGCGAGAGAACCGCCGCCTTGCAGGCCGCGGCGGCCGTCGTCCCGGTCGAGAACCCCCGACGGAGAACCAGCCCCGAGGCTGTCAGAACCGCAAGACCACGCTGCACGTCGTCGAGGAGTTCCGGAGAGCGGCAGGCCGCGACCCACTCATTCGGATACTCAAACCCAGTGACCGGATCCCGCATGACCTCCACGCTCGGCATAGATCGTGATGATCTCGTTTACCGCCGCAACCGCTACCGGCGTCCCGCCGCGGGTGCCGATGTTCGAGACCGAGGGGATACCAAGCGCCCGGAGTTCCTCTTTTGACTCCGCAGCGTTAACAAACCCCACCGGCGTCCCGACGACCAGCGCCGGGTGGACACCCCCCCGTATCATCCCGCAGACGACGAGAAGCGCCGAGGGAGCGTTCCCTATGACAACGATCGAGCCTTCCAGACGGTCGCGCAGGGCAAGGAACCCCGCCGACGTCCGGGTGATCCCGCGCTCCATCGCGATCTCCTCCCCATGGTCAAGGGCGCAGATGATCTCGCTTGAATGCCCCCGTCTCAATACCCCTGCCTGCACCATCCGGATATCGACGATTATAGGCGCCCGGTGTTCAAGCGCGGCGACCCCGGCCTCGACCGGGCCGCCGGAGAACCGCATCAGATCGGCCATTGCAAAGTCTCCGACCGCGATCGAGCACCGCTGCCGTATCCTGTCCTCGGGCGTGGCATTCCCCAGCCGTTCCCGCGCCAGGCTCCTGCTCGCGCTTGCTATCGCGTAAGCCTCCGGGGTGACCGCCGCAAGGTCAGTATACGTACTTCCGGTGGTATCCCCTCGGGGTGATGATCCCTCTCTCATCAGTCTCATTCCTCCAGATCCTTGTCTCCTCTCCGCCGACAAATACGATCGAGTGCATATCCACAAATGAGATGTGCTCGTTAAACTCCACGAGCGTCGTGATAAGCCGCTCCTCTCCATCCCGGTAGGCGTTCCTGACCACCCCGACCGGCGTCTCGTCCGGGAGGTGCCGGCGGGCGATCCCGATCGCCATCTCCAGGTTGTGCGGCCGTCCCCTGGAACGAGGGTTGTAGAGGACGACCGGCACCCCCATCTGGAACGCAAGGTCGAGCCTCCGCTCGATCTCCTCCAGCGGCGTCAGGAGATCCGAGAGGCTAATCGTCACGTAGTCCCCGGACAACGGCGAACCGAGTCGTGCCGCTGCCGAGAGAGCGGCCGTGATCCCCGGGATGACCTCGATCTCGACCGTCGAGCCCGAACGTTCGGCCACCTCCAGGACTATGCCCGCCATCCCGTATACCCCGGCATCGCCGCCGCTCACCATCGCGACCCTGCGGTCACGTGCAAGGTCGAGCGCACGCGAGGCCCGCTCGACCTCCCGGCCCATGCTGCTACGGATGACCTCTTTGCCCGCGATCACCGGCATCACCAGGTCAAGGTAGATGCCGTTACCGATGACACACTCGGCCTCGGCCAGGGCTTTCAGAGCCCGGGGGGTTATGTGCAGCAGGTCGCCGGGACCCGTGCCGACTATGTATAACTTGCCTCTTTTATCGTGCGATTGCAACGGTGACACATCCATAGGTCTGTTTGGCAAGAACCAGTTCTTTTCGCTTCGAGATCGCAAGAGCCGCCGGTTCTGCAACCCCGGCCAGCCCGATCAGCTGGGCGCGTGAGGGGGATGGGGCTCTCTCGGCGTTCAGGGTATCGTCGTCTAAATAGACCAGGTTGCCCCCGAGTTCCGCGACAGCATCACGCAGACCCGCCTCCCCCCGTTTCTTTGCGGTGGTTGCATAGACAAATACGTCTTCAGGTGCGATCCCGGCCTGCTCCAGCGCCTGCCGCAGCGCTCCGGCGACAGCGGCGGCCGGAGCGCCCTTCCGGCAACCAGTACCAACAACGTAGTCCCCCTTCCGGACGAGGATGGAGACTCCCGGCCCCGCAACGACGATAGCGGGGCCCCTGATGGCGTAGAGCGGCAGATCCGAATCGAGCATCGCAGCGTTCACCGCCCTGGTGGAGTCGCGGTTCACGATATCGCAGCCCGACCGCGCGGCAATACCCTCGACAGAGTCCCGACCCTGCGTCTCGGTCGCGGTCGTGATCACCGGCGTGATCCCGATCTCGGCAAGTTCCCGCGCAAGGTCGTTTCCGCCGTGATGCCCCCCGACGATCGGGACGGCGTAACGTAGGTCGGGGCTCACAACCACCACCGCAGGGTCGCGCCACTTCTCGACCAGGAGCGGCGCCACCCCCCTGACGGCTATCCCGGCAGACATCAGGGCGACAATCCGGTCGTATCGGCCGAAGAGATCCGCGAAGACCCCGGATGTGTAGGCGACCAGGTCGGCACCGAGCGTCTCGGCGATCCTCCGGGCGGAAGGCAGGAACCGGTCGAGAGCGACCACGACAGTCCCGGTCATGAGTAGAGGACCGACCTCCTGAACCCTGATCTTGCCGGGTCCACCACCCTGCCGATGATTATCAGCGCCGTCCGCTCGATCCCGGCAGCACGGGCCTTCCCGGCGATATCGGCCACAGTCCCCCGGACAACCTTCTCGTCAGGCCAGGATGCGTGGTAGACAACCGCCGCCGGTGTCTCGGGTGGGCACTCGACCCGGGCGAGGACCTCCTCCATCCGTTCCGTCCCGAGAAAGACCACCATGGTCTGGCCGAGCCTGGAGAACTCCGGGATCAGGTCACGTTCAAGCGTCGCCCCCGCCGGCCGGGTGATGACCAGGCTCTCGGAGACATCGCGAAGGGTAAACTGCGTCCTGAGCGCCGCCGAGGCCGCAAAGAGCGATGAGACCCCGGGCACGATCTCGGCCTCGATCCCCCGGCGCTCAAGTTCGGCCATCTGCTCGACTATCGCGCCGTAGAGCGACGGATCACCGGAATGGAGCCTGACCACGAGTTCCCCGGCGCGGATGTGCTCCTCGATCGCGCCGACTATCTCATCAAGTTTCATATTCTGGCTGTCAAGTTTCAGCGCCGCCCCCGACTCCTCAACAAGCGCCGGGTTCACAAGAGAGCCCGCGTATATCAGGACGTCCGCTTTCCGGAGCAGATCCATACCCCTGACGGTGATCAGGTCAGGCGCTCCCGGCCCCGCGCCAACTATGTAGACCTTATTCATGCGACCGCCTCGCAAAGAGGATCGAGAAGTAGTCGCTCTCCTCGGGAAGTTCGTCCCCGCGGTAGACCCGTTCTTCCGGCATGAACATCCGTTCCACCAGCACAAACTCCGAGAACCCCTCCTCTCTCAGATCGGCAGCGACCGCCGCCGGCCGCCGGACCTTCATGATGACCCTCGACTCCTCTCCGTTTCCGTCCGAGACCAGAACCCGCCCGGAGACCGGGACGTTTGCCACCGATGCAAACGCCGTGATGGAGCTGACCCCGGGTTCGGTCGCAAACGAGACTCCCGGGTGGCGCTCTGCGATCACCCCGGCGAGCCGGGAGAATGTCGAGTAGAAGTTCGGGTCGCCAAGGATCCCGAATACCGCAAGCCCCTCCATGGCGTGAGGCGCAATCCGGTCGGCGTTCTCCTCAAGACACCTCCGGATGTAGCCCTCATCGTTCGTCATAGGGAATTTAAGGACGACCGCATCGGCCCGGTACGGCCTGACCAGGTCGTAGGCCAGTTTGCCCGGGACAAACACGGCTTTTGCCTCTCGAAGGAGCCTGACCGCCCGCAGAGTCAGGAGTTCCGGGTCGCCCGGGCCGAGCCCCACGCCTACGAGCATCCCGCACCCCCCACGATGATGTAGACCGGGTTCAGCGGTTTGAACATCACCCCGCCGGCTATACCGGCCGATCTAGAGACCTGGATATGAACGGCCTCGATAAAGATCCCGAGACGCTGCATGCTAACTATGGCCTCGTGAAGCGTCCCGACCATAACCGCGTTCACGACGATCCTCCCCCGCACCATCCGCGCCAGGGTATCGAGCACCTCCGGGAGGCGGCGCGACCCGCCGACAAATGCGGCGTCGAGCCGCCCGAGATCAGGAAGGACGTCCACCGCATCGCCCTCGAAGAACTCAATATTCCCGGCGCCGGCGGCGGCGGCCTCCTGCCGGGCGCAGGCGATCGCCTCAGCCCGGCGGTCGATCGCATAGACAGTTCCAGCCGTCTTCGATGCAGCGATGGAAACTTTTCCTGTCCCGCAGCCCACATCGACCACCCGGTCGCCCGGCCGGATGCCGAGTTTTGCAAGCGAGACCGCCAT
>DAFR01000091.1:0-1519 GCA_002497965.1 Methanomicrobiaceae archaeon UBA436
ATCTTGCGTGTGCTCATGGTCAAATGTCGAGTTGGGCGCTGCAACATAGAACGGTATCCCATGGGCATTGGCACAGACGGCATGCATGTACGTCCCGATCTTGTTGAAGACCGCGTCCCGCGTGATCCTGTCTGCACCGACGATGACGGCGTCGATCACCCCTTTCCGCATAAGATAGGCCGCTGCCGAGTCGGTGATGAGGGTCACATCGATCCCGTCCCGTGCAAGTTCCCAGCAGGTCAGGCGTGAACCCTGGTTCAGCGGCCGGGTCTCGCAGGAGATCACCCGCACATCCTTTCCCACCTCAACCGCCGACCGGACGACCCCGAGCGCCGTCCCCCAGCAGCGGCAGGCAAGCGCCCCCGCGTTGCAGTGGGTGAGCACCGTGCACCTCTCCGGCAGGAGTTCGGCTCCGAACGCGCCGATCCTCCGGCAGGTCACCTCGTCCTCCTCGGCAACGGCGCCCGCCTCGCGGACCGCGGCCTCCTTTGCCGCCTCGACCGACCCTGCCGCATCGGCCGCGCCGAGGACGCGGTCGATCCCCCGGCCCAGGTTGACCGCGGTAGGCCGAGTGCTCCGGAGAATCTCGGCTGCCCGGTGGAGATCCTGGCGGAACCGCACAGGATCCCTCTCGCCGTTCCGGGCGGCTGCAAGCGCCACACCCATCGCCCCTGCGATCCCTAGCGCCGGGGCGCCGCGGATCGCGAGCCTCCGGATCGCACCGGCGAGTTCGTCGACGGTTCTGCAGCGGCCAACCTCATACCGCCCTGGGAGAAGGGTCTGGTCGATGTAGACGATGCAGTTGTTCTCCGCATCCCAGGCGATGGTGTAGGCGGTCTCTCCTTTCATCTTCACCCCGCGCGGATCACGTCCAGGTAGGCCCGCATCGCCGCCGCCCCGCCCATCGCGACCGAGTCGGGGATGTCCCTTGGAGCGGTGGCGGTTCCCGCAACATAGATCCCGGGCTTCACCGTCAGCACGGGGCCGAGCTTCTGGTCGGCAACCCCGAAGAACCCCGACTCGTCACGCGGGATCCCGAGCATCCGGGCGATCTCCTCCGCACCGCCGGCGGGCTCAAGACCGACGGAGAGCACCACAAGGTCGGGGTGGACGGTCTCCACCTCACCGGTCTCGGTGTTCTCCGCGATCAGCGTCAGCCGATCGTTTTCCTCGAGCACCTCCCCCGGGAACCCCCGGACGAACCTGACGCCAAGACTCTTTGCCCGCTCGAAGTACTCCTCGTAACCCTTGCCGTATGCCCTGATATCGTTGTAGAAGACAGTAACCTCGATCTCCGGGTTCTTCTCCCGGATGAGCATCGCGTTCTTCATGGCATACATGCAGCAGACGCCCGAACAGTAGGGGCGGTCGATGGAGATGTCACGTGAACCGACGCACTGGACAAACGCCACGCTTCGAGGAGTCCTGCCGTTTGAGAGCCGCCGGATCTTCCCGCCGGTGGGGCCGCTTGCGTTGATCAGCCGCTCGAACTCAAGGCTCGTGATGACGTCCGGGATCA
>DAFR01000091.1:1612-2959 GCA_002497965.1 Methanomicrobiaceae archaeon UBA436
TGGAGGATTGCGTCCCTGCCGCAGACGTCGTAACAGAGACCGCACTCGATGCAGTGCTCAGCGTCCTTCACGACGATATCGGGGACGGCCTGGGTGTGAGGTTTGTAGATGGCTTTTCGAACACCGACACCGGCGTCAAACCGGTTGTAGACCTCCACAGGACAGATCAGGGTACAGTCCCCGCAGCCGTTGCACTCGTTCTCCAGGATGTAGCGAGGGTGTTTCCTGACCCTGACCCTGAAGTTCCCGACCTCGCCCTCGACCGACTCGACCTCTGAACAGGTGTGGATGGTGATATTCGGGTGCCGGGCAACGTCCACCATCTTTGGGGAGAGGATGCACATCGAGCAGTCGTTTGTGGGGAACGTCTTGTCGAGCTGTGCCATGTGCCCACCGATGCTGGGCTCACGTTCTATGAGGTGGACATGGATGTTGTGGCCTGCGAGGTCGAGCGCTGCCTGGATACCCGCAACCCCGGCGCCGATGACGACGGCATCAGCCACGGCGGTAACCTCCTGCAAGCCGGACGTATGTGTCCGCGTTCTGAACGATCCCGGCCTCCTCTTCGGCGGTTGTCCCCCGAACAACCTTTCCGGGCACGCCGAGAACCAGGGAGGCCGCCGGGATCTCTTTTCCTTCGGTCACCACCGCGCCGGCGCCGATGATGGACCCCTCCCCAACCACAGCACCGTTCAGGACGATTGCGCCCATCCCGACGAGCACACGGTCGCGGATGGTGCAGCCGTGCAGGATGGCGCCGTGGCCGACAGAGACCTGGCTCCCGATGCTGACCGGGTGGCCGGGGGTGGTGTGGACGGTGGCGTTGTCCTGGATGTTTGAGCCCGCTCCAACCGTGATCCTGTCCCGGTCACCGCGGATAACAGCACCGAACCAGACACTAACGTCGTCGGCGAGCGTCACGTCCCCGATGACCGTTGCATTCTCTGCGATAAAGACGCGGCTCCCCACAACCGTTCCGCTCTCCATAGTAAGTCTAGTATTTGTTCTGGCGATACAAAACCTTCTCCATCGCCGGTGGCGGTCAGGCCATACCTCTCTCCCCCGGTTCGGTGAACCTTTTCGGGGACGGATCCAGGGGGAGGGTGTTTCCACGAAAGACGCTCCTCACAGGGTGGCGATTGTCCCAATCGATACACTGCCGGGGAGTGCATCAACCAACGTCTCGGTGGATCCCCCGTCAGGATCCCGTTCCTCTCCCCGTGCACGGCTATCCGGGGCTATCATCATGCACTCACCCGCCCCCATCTCGCAGGGGGGTGGTCTATGAACACCGTTCAACGGCTGAGACAGGAGACAGGGGAGGGGATGTTCCACCCCCCTCCCCGT
>DAFR01000149.1:0-4485 GCA_002497965.1 Methanomicrobiaceae archaeon UBA436
CATACCCGGTTTGAACACTCTCTCGGGACGATGCACCTTGCCGGGCTGATGGCAGGCAGGCTCGGGCTTGATGAAGAAGAGACCCGACTTATAACCACGGCCGCCCTGCTCCACGACACCGGTCACGGCCCATTCTCCCATGCCACCGAACCAGTGATGGAAGAGTTCACTGGCCGAAGCCATCACGAGATCGATCACCTCCTCCGGGATGGAACGGTTGCAGAGATACTGGAAGGCGCGGGGCTCGACCCCGCGGAGGTCTGTGCCATTGTCGCCGGGAAACACCNNCGGCCCCTTCTCCCACGTCACCGAACCGGTGATGGAGGAGTTCACGGGGAGATGCCACCACCAGATCGATCATCTCGTCTGCGAGGGGACAATCGCCGGGATCCTCGAAGCGGAGGGGCTCGAGCCCGCCGAGGTCTGCGCCGTCGTTGCGGGAGAGCACCGCCTCGCAAGCATCATCCACGGGAGCCTCGACGTCGACCGGATGGACTACCTGCTGCGGGACGCCCACTACACCGGCGTCCCCTACGGGACCGTCGACGCCCACCGGCTGATCCGGTCGACGATCCTGGCCGAATCCGGTATCGCCCTGCACGAAGGCGGGATCAACGCCGCCGAGTCGCTCCTGATCGCCCGGACGCTCATGCGCCCGGCGGTCTACTTCCATCACGTCAGCCGTATTGCGACAAGCATGTTCGTCCACGCCCTCCGGGAAGAGTTGCAGAATGTCCCGGCAACGGACGCAGGAGAACTGATGCGGATGGACGATGCCGCCTGCATGGAACGGTTGAAACATTCACCCCACGCCATCAGCCGCGACCTTGCCCGCCGGGTCTACAACCGCGACCTCTACAAGCGTGCGCTTTATATAGGCGATGACCGGGTAAATGCCGTGGCCCTCCGCCAGGAAGCAGGTCCAGCGCGGGAGCGCGAGATCGCCCGTGCCATCGCCGAGACCGCAGGGGTCGGGCAGGACGACGTCCTGGTGGACATCCCCCCCATCCCCAGGGCACTCTCGATGGAGATCAGGGTAAGGAACACCCATGCGATGGTGGATATCGAGGAGGTCTCGCCAATCATCAACACCCTGAACGATACCCGGCGACATCAATGGCGCCTCGGCGTCTATACCCCCGCAGTGCACCGCCAGGTGGTGGAGCAGGCGGCAATGGAGGTCCTCCGGGTGAAGCGAGCGACAAAACAGGATAAACTTGTAGTTACATAACGGATGTAGAGGACATGAAGAGGGAGTTTGTCGTCGGGGTGACAGGGGCAAGCGGGGTTATCTACGCCCGTCGCCTGCTCGAGGTGCTCTGTGAGCGCGCCAGGGTGCATATCGTCATCTCCGATACCGCCCGGCAGATCGCCGGGATCGAGGGTGTTGACCTCACGGGGTTTGACGCTGTTTATGCTGACAACAGCAATCTCGCGGCCGATATTGCAAGCGGGTCGTTCTGTTGCGACGGGATGGCGATCGTGCCCTGCAGCATGAAGACTCTTGCAGCGGTCAGCAACGGGTTTGCTGACAACCTGATCACACGGGCGGCGGACGTCTGTCTTAAGGAGAGGCGACCACTGCTGCTGCTGCTCCGGGAGATGCCGCTATCCCGGATCCACCTGAAGAACATGCTTGCCGCCGACGAGGCCGGGGCGACCGTGATGGTCGCAAGCCCTCCCTTCTACCACCACCCCCAGACCATCGACGACCTTGTCGATATGGTGGTGGCCCGGGTGCTCGATCACCTGGGGGTCAGGCATGACCTTGGAACCCGATGGAGTGGATACGATGCGTGATTTCATTGAGATGATGCGAGAGCGAGGGATGGTCGAGGATATCGAGAACCCCTGCTCGACCGTATACGAGGCTCCCCGGGTGGCGAGCCGAACCGATAAGATCGTCTTCTTCCACAACCTCGACGGCCACCGGGGTGTGATGAACCTCCTTGCCAGCAGGGGCGCGCTTGCCGCGGCGCTCGGTGTCGAGGAGCGAAGGCTCGTTCCCCATCTTGCGGCCGCAACCTATAACGGCCGGGTGCTGGACGCGGGACGGTGCGGGGGCGGCGTTCCAGCAGACCTTTCCCGCATCCCTGTGATGAAACACTTCCCGGGGGATGCAGGGCGCTACATAACAGCGGGCATCGTATTTTCAAGTTACGACGGCGTTGAGAACGCCTCCATCCACCGGATGATGGTCATCGACGACCGTCATGTGGTGGCCAGGCTCGTGGAAGGGCGTCACACCCACACCATGCTGAAGACGGCGCTTGCCCATGGGGAACGACTCCCGGTCGCGGTCACCATCGGCACCCATCCCCTGGTGACATTTGCCGCCTGCACACGTGTTCCTGAGGGTAAAGAACTCGCCTACGCTGCTGAGTTGATGGGCGGTGAACTCAGTGTCAGAGAGTGTGAGAACGGCGTCCGGGTTCCCGATGCCGAGATCGTGCTCGAGGGCTATATCGGCCCGGAGACAGCGCCGGAAGGACCGTTTGTCGATATCACGGGCACCTACGACCCCGTGCGCCAGCAACCGGTGATCGAGTTCAACCGTATCTACTGTAAGGGCGACCCCATCTACCACGGCATCCTCCCGGCCGGCGATGAACACAAACTCCTGATGGGGGCGCCGTATGAACCGAAGATCTACCGCGCCGTAAGCGAGGTGACAACGGTGCGCGATGTCCTCCTCACAAAGGGCGGCGCCGGCTACCTCCACGCCGTGGTCAAGATCCGGAAGAACACACAGGGCGATGGTAAGAACGCTATCATGGCGGCTTTTGCGGCCCATACGTCCTTGAAGCACGTTGTGGTGGTGGACGAAGATATCGAGATCCACGACCCCAACGACGTCGAGTACGCGATCGCAACAAGGGTGCGTGGTGATACCGATATCATGGTCATCACAGGCGTGCGGGGCTCGTCGCTCGACCCGATGCGCCTTGCCGACGGGACAAACGTGAAGGTCGGGATCGACGCCACCATGGTCATGGGGAGAGAGGACGAGTTCAGGAGAGCGGAGTGGGTGTAAGATGTATCTTGATAACGATGATGAACGGGTTCTCGCGGGCGAGTTCGGCGAGACCAGGCAGAAGATGATGGAGATCCTGGTCGCGCTCGGGGAGGTCTACGGCGCCAGCAAACTCATCCCGATCACAGGCGCCCAGGTGAGCGGTGCATCCTACAAGACGATCGGGAGATGGGGGCTTGCCTGGCTGCAGAGCCTCAACGCCAGGGTGGTGGTCCCGACGGTCTTAAACCCGATCGGTATGCCGCGGGAGGGGTGGCAGGATTTCGGGATCGATGAGGAGTTCGCCCGCCACCAGGCGGAGGTCGTCGAGGCCTACCGGAGGCTCGGCGTCAGGCTGGAGTGCACCTGCACCCCATACTACCTCCGGATCACCGAATACGGCGAGCACCTGGCGTGGTCGGAATCGTCGGCGGTTGTCTACGCAAACTCCGTTCTCGGCGCCAGGACAAACCGGGAGGGCGGGCCGAGCGCCCTTGCAGCGGCGATCATAGGAAAGACGCCTTACTACGGTCTCCACATCGTCGAGAACCGCCGACCGCAGGTCGTCATCGATATCGAGGGCGGCACCGGGCCGCACGCCGGCCACTGGGGCGCCATCGGTCATATCGCCGGCAAGAAAGTCGGGAACCGGATCCCGATATTTCAGGGGATCCGGCCGAACCGCGACCAGCTCAAGGCTCTGGGTGCCGCGATGGCTGCAACCGGCGCGGTCGCACTCTTCCACGTCGACGGAATCACCCCGGAAGCAAGGGTCTTTTCGTTCCCGACCGACGGCCTTGACCGGGTGACGGTGACGGAGGACGAGATCGAGGCTCTCTTTGAAGATACAGGGGTCGAGGCGGTAGCGGTGGGCTGTCCGCACTGTTCCGCCGACGAACTCAGGGAAGTTGCGGAACTCCTGCGGGGGAAGACCACAACAAAACCATTTTACGTCTTCACCGCGGCGTGGATCGCAAAGAATAACCTGGACCTGGTGAGCGTGATCGAGCGGAGCGGTGCCCGGGTGATCACGGACACCTGCATGGTCGTCTCGCCCCGGATGGACGAGTTCAGATCGATCATGGTGGACTCGGGGAAGGCCTTCGCCTACGTTCCCGGGATGTGCGGGGCGATCGCCCGGATAGGAACCAGGGCAGAGTGTGTCGAGGCCGCGACATCGTAGGCCCGCCCTGCAACGCTAAAAACTCCCGATGCCGGATTCAACCCGCAGCCCGAGAGGCCCGGCCGGCCCTCAGCCGGATGACCTTGTAGACCTCCCCTGCGATCAGCACCGGGAGGCCGAGGATGGCGAGCAGTCCCCAGTCGGCGAGTGCGAGAGGCGCCGTCCCCAGGAAGATCTGCATCGGGGGGACGTAGACAACAACAGCCTGGAGGGCGAGCGTCCCGAGGATCGCCAGTATCAGGGCAGGGTTCGAGAAGAATCCGATCCGATAGAGCGGGAACCGGAACGA
>DAFR01000149.1:4577-4739 GCA_002497965.1 Methanomicrobiaceae archaeon UBA436
ACCGAGCCAGGCCCCCAGGAGGAGGATGACCAGGTAGGCGTTCCGGTTGAGTATGGGCTCCTCCGGGTCGCGCGGCCGTCGTTGCATTACATCCCGTTCAGCGGGTTCGAGTCCGAGGGCCAGAGCGGTGAATCCGTCGGTGACCAGGTTGATCCAGAGGAT
>DAFR01000149.1:4854-5312 GCA_002497965.1 Methanomicrobiaceae archaeon UBA436
ACGCCGGCGACGATGCTTGCGAAGTTGTCGTCCACGAGCACCATGTCGCTTGACTCTCTGGCCGCGTCCGTCCCCTTGATGCCCATGGCTATCCCTATGCTCGCCTTTTTGAGCGCAGGGGCGTCGTTGACGCCGTCCCCGGTCATGGCGATCACCTTCCGGTCGCGGGAGAGGAGATCGACCACCCGGAGTTTGTGCTCCGCCGTGACCCGGGAGAGGACGTTTGTCGTCCGGAGACGCTCCGCGAGTTCGTCGTCGGAGAGCGATTCAATGTCGGCGCCGGTCAGTGCTCCCTCGCTGGAGAGGCCGAGAACACGGGCGATAGCAGACGCGGTCAGCGGGTTGTCCCCCGTGATCATGATGACGTCGATCCCGGCACTCCGACAGAGGCTGATGGCCTCCGCCGCCTCCGGACGCGGAGGATCGACTATACCTGCAAACCCGAGAAAGATCAGGTC
>DAFR01000073.1 GCA_002497965.1 Methanomicrobiaceae archaeon UBA436
TAAATCATGCGGTGTTTGGGGTTGAGTTAAATTTGTGAGGAAAATGCACGCATTATTATCAGAATGCTTGGTCTGTCTGAAATTTAAGGTCAAAATGAGGAGATTTCTGGAGATATTTTTCCAAATACTTGGAACTGTCAAATTCTATTCTACCACAATCTGAGAGATTCGAGTGAAGTGGCAAACTTAGGATAAAAGGTATATAGAAGCACGTTGACTTCTCCCGCGTGGCTGCCGCTACCCCGGCATGCCGGGAAGCAGGACGTATGCGATTCGATTTGCCTGAGTGGATGCCGGCGGTCTCTTCCCTGGGACCAGCGGCAGTGGACCAGAAGACCGGAACACGGGCGCCGCCCTTGCTCCACCGGCCACCTCCCGGGAGGTGGGTGAGATGAAGGGACGAGCAGGTGCGTGGCTCCTCTTCCCTCTCCTGGCGGCGCTGCTCGCGGGCCTGCTCTTCCTCCACGCACCGGGTGCGGGCGCTGTACAGGGCCCGGTGGTGGAGCCGACCCCGGTCGAAGAACCCAGGCAGGCCGGGAAGATGACCGTCATCGTGATAACTGGAGACCAGGTACCGCCGCAGGGCGTCCCGATCCCCTCATCCTGGAGGGATATCGAACCAGAGAAATGTGAACCGAGCGAGGAGGATTGGGCTTTTATCAGGGATGCCGCCACGAATCTCTCAGAGGAAGAGAAGACCCGGTTTGTTACAGAAGTCAGAGAGATCTACGCCGGGGAGTCAACGCTTTCGCAAGGAGAGCAGGATGACCTGCTCAGGAGACTCGGGTATTACCTGATCGAGGCAACCGATGGTGCCGGGACAACCCCATAACTGCTGAGGAACCCGGCCCGGCGAGGTTCTGCCGCCCCGGCAGGAAGCCCCTCCCGCCGTGGTTCACCGAACCCGGATGACCTTTGTCGGGTCGGTAAATCACCAGGGCCAGGGGACTTACTGCCTGCGTGAGCAGGTTGGTCCCCTGTTCACGGGCGGGGGTGTGACTGCTGTGCAGGTACGTTCCCGCGGATCTGAGGGTCGCACCGGCAGGTTAACATAGGCAATCGTTCAAAAATCTGAACATATGTTCGATGATATGAACCTACTCTCCGGAGCCTCGTTCACGCTTCTCCGGTTCCTGGGCAGACACTATCACGACGGCTACTATGTCCGCGAGCTCGCCCGGCTGCTTGGGATAGGAGTGGGTTCGGCCAGTGAGACGCTTGCCCGCCTGGCAGAGGCGGGTCTGGTGCACCGTGAAGAGCGTGGGCGCCTTGTGGTCTATCGCGCAGCGATGGAGAGCCCGCTCCTCCGCGAAGTGAAGATCTGTGCCACACTCATCGAGCTCAACCCGCTGATCCTTCGCCTGCGGGGCGACGTAACGAGGGTGATCCTCTTCGGGAGCACGGCGACCGGCGACGATACCTACGAGAGTGATATCGATCTCCTCATCGAGACAGGTGATGCAAGGGCTGCAGCAGAGAGCATCGCCGTGGTCGAGGCCGGGCTCGACCGCGAGATATCGCCGCTCATCCTCACGCCCGGAGAGTTTCGGTCCCTGAAGGCGACCGATCCGGCCCTCTACGAGCGGATTCTTGCGGGAAAGGTCCTGATCGAGGGGGAACCATGAAGTATCGGTTCGAGCAGTGCTTGCAGCGGGGAAAGATTGTCCGCATCCCGGTCGACCATGAACTGGTCGCAAAGGAACTGCGGGAAGCGGAACAGGATCTGGCTGCTGCAGAGCATTCTCTCACAGAGGCGAACATAAAGTGGGCAATCATCCAGGGCTACTATGCACAGTTTCATGCCCTACGTGCCCTTGTCTTCTCTGGAGGATACCGTGAGAAGAGCCATTCGTGCCTCCGGTATGCCGTCGAGGCTCTCTATGTCGACGAAGGCCTTCTCCCGGCATCTGTTCTTGAAGACTTCAACTTCGCCATGCGCACGCGGGAAGGCGCGGATTATGGTTGTGTTTACTCGGACGCCGATGCACGCGACGTGGTGGCATCGGCGGGCGTGGTGGTGGACCAGATCGGGCGATTGCTCGATTGAGACAAGGAATGACGGGAAGGGGTCGACGCTGCTGGGGGTTCACCGGACCCGGGCAACTTTTGTCGGGTAGGCCAGTTTGTAGTCGACCTCCCGTTCGTCGATATACCCTCTCTGGTTGACGTAGCCCTTGACGTAGGGCCTGACCCTGGCATCGAACCTGATCGCGTCCCCTTCCTGCAGGTCCCCGAGGTTCTCGAACCCCTTCGTGTGATTGAACCAGAGATGGTCGGTGACCGGGTTGCCGTCACCGTCCCGGACATCGACGAGCAAGACCGTCACGTCGTATGCGACCCACTCGTCCCCTACCTCCTTTGGCCTGTAACGGTCCTTCTTCCCGAACCGCGCAAACGTTCCGGTGAATGTCCTTCGCTCCCCCTCGATCCGTTTCAGTTTCGGTCTCATGATCTCACCGTTCCCGGCCGAACCCCCGTAGTCAACGACGGTTACGCCTTTGCAAAGCCTTATGCTCAATCGGGGTGGTCCGATATATCGTTTGCGGAAGTAGGGCGAACGTGTTAGCCCCCTCTCCCCCTGGGGACCGTAGGCATCGTGGAGCGCCCTGCTCTCGGCGTACGAGACCCTGGTTCCCCCGACGACCCGCTGGTCTCGCGAGCCCCATTCCCACGCTGACGGGTTCCGTTCCTCGCCCCGGATGACCGCGTCGAGCGCCGGGTGGTCGGCGAAGTCCTGTTCGGTCAGGGGGACGACCATACTCTCTCCCGGTTCTGCTATCTCCAGGACGTAGAGCATCGGCTGCTCGCCGGAGCCCTCCATGGCATAGACGATGAGGACGTCAGCGAGCATGAGGCCGAGGACGACCGCGGTGATACCGGCAAGACCGCAGGCGAGAACGATTCCTGCCGTTTTGAGCCGGCTCCTTGATTTTGGATTCTTGTCTTCTTCCATTTCGGTTACACCTCCCAACCCGGTCTTAGTGGAGCAGAACGCGAGTGAGGTAATACGCACCGTCGTACTCAAGGTATGGCCGGTCATCCTCCCTTGCATCGATACCGAAGGACTCGATGAGTACGAGGTTTTCGACTCCTGTCATCGGGGCTTTACCAGATATCTGCACGGCGGCATCCCGAATAGCGGATTCGAGCACCGGATACTGCTTTAGATCCTGATCGGTCAGGTGGATGACGGATGCATTCTCCAGATATTCCACCTGGACGCTCTCGATGACCAGCTCCTGCGTGGGACCGTCGATCCCCGTGATCAGGGCAACAGCGGCGGTATACGTGAGCACGACCGTCGCGACAAGGAGGATGACGCCGATGAACGCCGGAACCCCGATAACGAGCAGTCGTTTGATGTTTTTCGCTTCCATGTGATTTCCTCTGTGATTTCACCCAATCCCGCTGAAATAGGATCGCCCCATTTCCATACAGATGGACCCCCATTCATCTCCTCTGACGCGTCCGATTCCCGTACCACCCAAAGATCTCAGGTGGTAATTTAAAAAGATGGATAGGGGTAGACTTGCATCTCCTCCCATCAGGAGTGGTAATTTGCAACCGTCCATTTTGTCTCCCGGATTCTCCTTGCGTTGTCGTGATCGGCATCCCCGTGGTAGTCATCCGATGAAAATTCGGTGGTACTCATCAACTCATTGAAGTAACTATATGTCACGGTATTCTTGGGGGCCGGGCTAAACCACTGGTAGGCCCTACGGTAAGACGGGATCGTCCGATTAGGATCCAAATCCTGATGACCGGTATCAAAGAGATGCCCCAGTTCATGGATACTCACGCACCTGCGGCCGTGTGTGGTACCTAGGTATCCGATATCGTCAACGACCATCTGGGCCCACGCATGCCGATGATGATCTGGGTAGTAACCGTAAGTAGCCCCCTGTGCAGGGCCGTCCGCATTATATCCTCCGAGATACAGTGCGAGATCCGAAGCCCAGAGATCAAGGTCGCTATTTGGATAGGCCCTCTCAAATGCAGCAACCGGGTTGCTCAGGATGTCTGGTTGATTTGAGAGTCGAACCCTCCTGGAGTCAGTATACGCCATTACACAGAGCGCCACCCTAATATCGTCCCGGTCAAACTGCCGGTTCGCTTCGGCTACGATATCCTGAGCAACTGTTTTCTAGTTGTCCTGATCCTGGTAGAACTGGTTATCGGTAACCACCAGCAGATTGACCGTGGCATACTGATCCTGGAGTTCTCTCATGGAAGATTCCAGATTCTCGGGAACTTCGGTCGGAGTGTATCCTTCCGGGGGCGTAAGCGTCCCGTAATCGATAAGACTCCATTTTTCAGGATTTTCAATATCCCGAGAGCTGTAGATGACATGCAGGGGCGATGCTTCTCTCTCTGCGCGCGCTCGCGACTCAACCGGGGTGATCCAGAACGTCTCGTTACCGAAGGTTACACTCCCGACAAGGGCGTTTTCCCCGGTCGTCAGGAGAACGTCACTCCCACCGACGCCGACGATCGCACCATCGTACGAGTCGATGCCGTCGTCGATCTGCTCGAAATCCATCCTATGCAGTTCGGCCTGATACTCTTTGCCGTGGACCCGGAGGGGGAGTACACCCCGTACCTGCTTGTTCAACGTAGCGTGATCGAACGTCACGAGGTCATACCGGGTAATGCCCTTCGGGATGTTCAGTTCTTCCGGCTCCGGGATCCCGGATGCCCGTATATCGGATACCGATGTAGCACCCGCGATGAGTACATTCATAGAGTCACCGATGACCAGAGCCGGCTCGCCACTCTCTGCGGGAAGGGTCGCTGTGACATCCTGAGCACTCACCGCAGACACAACAACCACACTCATCAGCAGCAGTGCCAGCAGCATGGAGAGTGCCCGCATTCCAGTTTTTCTTTTCATGTGTTTCAACTCCGTTTTCATTCACCGGAGACAGGAGAAGCACACGTTTAAGTACGCAGAACGCGTACACCTCAATAGCCTCCGGGCATGCGGGGTTCTTCATCCGGGGCGTCAACCGGGGATGGGAGGACCCCACGAACTTTTGCGGACGCTTCAAGGAAGCATCCACACAACGAGATGAACGCTGTTCTACTTATAAAGTAACTATTCAGCCCAAACCGAAA
>DAFR01000059.1:0-914 GCA_002497965.1 Methanomicrobiaceae archaeon UBA436
ATACGATAACCACTACGGCAACCGACCGTGCGGCCTCACCCTCGGGGAGACCGTGACAGCCCTGACCCGCTTCTTTTGCCCGACACTCTCCGGACACTTTAGGAATCGCCAGGTGAACCTGCCCGCGTTGCCGGAACTCAGATCGAGTCTCCCGGTCCGTCCTCTCATCCCGATCAATCGGGTGCGCATTTATAGGAGGGGACGACAATAGGGTTCTATGCCCCCGATGGGGTTGATCTCCCCCTCGTACATCTATGTCTGCACCCGGTTCCGGGTCCGCAGGACGACACTCCTTCCCCGTGAAGNNGTACCTGCGGATCATGCGGATGAGCATACCGGAGGTTGTCGCCCACCTCGGCCGGCAGGAGTACGGACAGGAGATCATGGACCTCGCGCACGACTTCGCCGGCGCCCAGCTCATCGAAGAGGCGGTAAACCGCAACCTGGCGCGGTCGTTCCGGCACGCCATGGCGATCACCCCGGGGAACCTCCGGACCCTGACCGGGGAATACCTCAACCGGTGGGACATCGCGAACATCATGGCGATCCTGCGGGGGACGGTCCACGGCATACCCCGGCGGCAGGTCCGCGACCTCCTCATCCCGGCGGGCGAGGTCGACAACGTGCTCCTCGACCGCCTCCTCGGTTTCACGACCTGCGAAGAGATTCTCGAGGCACTCCAGAACTGGCGGCTCTACCCGGTCCTTGCGGAATACTACCGGACCTGCGGAGAGCAGGGCATCTTTGCCCGTATCGAGAACGAGCTCTACCGGCAGTACTACGCCGGGCTGCTCAACCTCGGCACATCCGGGTGCAGCGGATGCCAGGAATTGCTCGCCTATCTCCGGTTCGAGATCGATATCACCAACATGGAGAACCTCATCCGGCTTCACTGCGCAGAAGAGGCGTGCGAT
>DAFR01000059.1:940-2637 GCA_002497965.1 Methanomicrobiaceae archaeon UBA436
TTCCGCCGGCTCTACGGCATCGAGACGGAGGGAGAGTTCGTCAACGTCTTCCTCCAGACCGATATCGTCCCGGTTCTGGCCCAGGCGGTGCGGGAACTCCGGCAGGACCCGGGCTTCTCCAGCGTCGACGCCGCGGAACTGGTCTGGCAGCGGTGGCACCAGCACCGGCGGCCCATTCACGAGATCGAAATAGCGGTCACCCGCATCAGGCTTCACCACTTAGAGTCCCTCTCCCGGCGTCATCCGTTCTCGGTCCTGCCGGTGCTTGCATACCTGGAACGGAAGAAGTACGAGGTCTTCAACCTGCGGGCAATCGCGCGAGGAAAAGCATTCGGTCTGCCGCCCGAGCGAATATGGCAGTATATCGTCCTGTAGGTGAGTATCATGCCGGTTGACGATATCAAACCCACCCGGTTCGGCCTCCTGATCGTCAGGCGGCGGATGGCGCTCGCCGAGCGGATACACCGACTGTTAGCGATGAAGCTCGACGGCATGATGCTGGAACTGGTCAGACTCACCGACCAGACCGCCCGGGAGCGCAGGATGCTCGAAGAGCAATACAGCCGGGCACGAGAGATGGTGGCAGTCGCNNGCCATGATGGAGGGGGCTACGGGGGTGCTCCTTGCGGCGCTCTCGGTGGAGACCTCCCCCACCTACACGACCGGGCACAGGAACGTCTTTGGGGTACGACTCCCGGACCTCGAACCGGTGATGGTCAAAAAGACCCTCGCCCAGCGGGGTTACGGCATCCTCGGGACCTCGTCGGTCATTGATGACGCCGCCGACGCCTACGAGGACCTTCTTATGGCCATCATCACAAGCGCCGAACTNNGAAGGAGGGATCAAACGGCTGCTCGACGATATCGAACGAACCCGGCGGCGGGTGAACGCGCTGGAGTTCAAAGTAATCCCGGATCTTACAGAGACACTTCGGTTCATCGAGAATCAGCGCGACGAGATGGAGCGGCAGGAGTGGACACGGCTCCGGCGTATCAAAAAAATAAAGGCAAAGAGAGCAAGGAGCCCCTAGAGGGCGCCGGCTTGCTGCTTCTGCAGGCACGCGATTGCGGCATCCACAATCGCGGCGAGGGCATCCACACCGAAGGTCTCGGACGAGAGGACGATATCATACGCCGAGAGGTCGTCGATCTCGATACCGTAGTAGTTCCGGTAACGGGTGGCTTCCGAGCGCTGCCGGTTCTCAGTGTAGACCCGGGCCGCTTCTTCGTCCATCCCGTCACGGCCCGCTATCCGCTTTGCCCGGCAGGAGATCGATGCAGAGAGCCAGATCCGGAGATCGGCGTTCCCGACCATCCGGCCCGAGAGCCTGCCCTCGACGATGATGTTGCCGGCGCCCTCACCGATCTCTTTCTGCCGGGCGTCTATCATCCGGTCGACCGCGGGATCGCTCTCGGCGAACCTTCCGAACTCGGCGAGGTCCATGCCGTGCTCCCGGGCGAGCTGGCGGAAGACCTCTCCTGCGGAGATGAGGTCAAGCCCGTACTTCCCGGCCAGGTACCGGGCAAGCGAAGTGGTGCCGCTCCCCGGCAGGCCGCTGATAGTGATCCGCATCAAAGCCCTCCGATGTTGAGGGCCTTCCGGATCACCTGGCTGACGGTCAGCGAGCAGATCATGTACCAGATGATCCAGGCAGGGACGATCCAGAACGCGAAGTCCGAGAGGACGACAGTTCCGA
>DAFR01000059.1:2685-3825 GCA_002497965.1 Methanomicrobiaceae archaeon UBA436
GGGAGCCGCAGGAGGAGCCAGAAGAAGATCGGCACCGACAACAGGAGGATGATCGCCATCGGGGTAAACTGCTGCCGGGATATGTCGAGCTGGTCCTGCATCATCCGGTCCTGTTTCCCCTGGAGTTTCTTGACCCTCTTTTCATCACCGGAGAGCTGGGCCTCGCGGAACTCCTTCTGGAACACCCGCATCTTCGCCTGCGTATCCTGCATCTTCTCGTAATCGATGGTATACTTCTGGACGAGGGACGAGTACAGGCCCGTCGTGCCGGAGAGGATCAGGATCATGATGAAAAACGGCACGCCAAAACTATCGATAAAGGGGCCCAGCACTACATTCATCGCCGTACCGACCGTCACCCGTATCCATTCGACGCTGTACGAGAGCATCACGAGCATGGTAAAGATGAGGGCGATCGTCGGCCCTTGCTTCTTCAGGTCCACCATGTCAGGTTACCTCAGCACACCCACAAGGTCGTCGATGCCTCGTTCGAGCAGGAAGTTTTCGTTCCTGACGATCTTGATGGTGCAGCCGGTGTACATTGCATATGCCGCGGCAACGGCGCGGTTGAACTCCTGGTGCTCGGTGATCGCGCGGGCTCCTTCCATNNTCGCGGACCCGGGAATCATCCCCGAGCCGGCGCATCAGGATCTGGTCAGGGTCGGTCTCCACCAGCACGACCATATCGGGCATCAGTTCGCGGAGCACCCATTCGGGCAGCCCCGCAAGGAACCCCGTCGGGGTCTTGACGCTGCTGTGCGTATCGATGATGATATTTGCATCCCCACTCATGGCGGCGATCCCCGACGCAGCCGCCTGCTGGAGGCGTTTCTGTGCATCTTTTCCAAGCTTGCGCATTTCATCGCGATTCGAGACCAGNNTTCTCCTTCTGGGCTACGTCAAACATGAACGTACCGAAGTTGACGGCCGTGTAGCTAACGCCCTGGGCCGCCAGTCTCTCCATCGCACCGTTGATGACGGTGGTCTTCCCAACGCCGGGAACCCCCGTTACGACGACTTTCTTCCCCAACTCTATCACTCCATGTAGAATATAGTTCAGTGTAAAATAAATCCGCGCCTGAAAAGTAAGTCCTTTCGGAATCATTCCGGGCTGAACGATCGCGAGGAACGTCCGGGTGG
>DAFR01000059.1:3953-14780 GCA_002497965.1 Methanomicrobiaceae archaeon UBA436
GCTGGCTTGCGATCTCCTCGTAGAGGCGGTAGGTGATACTCACTGCAAGCAGCAGCCCCGTTCCACCGACCGCACCGATCACACCAAAGAGGTTCGCGACAACCGAGAGGAGGCCGATGAACACACCGCCGATGACGGTGATCCTTGGTATGTAGCGGTCGAGGTACTTCTCAAGCACCTGTTCGTTCCGCCGGTAGCCGGGGATCTGCATCCCGCTTCTCTGGATCTGCCGGGCCACGTCCTTTGAGTCGAGGCCTGCAGTCTTGACCCAGAAGAGCGCGAAGATCGCACCCCCGACCACCATAACGGCGATATCGATGCCCATGCGCATGAGGATCTCCCAGGGGGCATGCCCGAGATCGGAGAGCCACCACATCCAGTCATGCGGCCGGTTGATGGGAGCGATATACCACATGAGGCCGTTGACCGGCGTCTGCCCCTGGAACGTGCCGAGGATCGTTATCCCGGCGTTCGAGAGGAACATCCCGATCATCTGGATGTTCGCCTGCAGCACCCGAACCAGGATCATCGGCAGAACACTCGCGTAGATGAGCTTCACCGGGAACCGCGCGCGGGCGCCGCGGACAGCGGTATGCGCGAGCGGGATCTCGATACGGGTCGACTCCACGTAGACGATGACCATGAAGATCGCGACCGTCGTAACGAGGGCAAGCATGTCCGTGCCGAAATACTCGAGGAAGTTTGCCCCCGACGTACCTATGGCGAACAGCCGCGGGAAGAACCCGATCGGGAAGGGATCCGTGCCCGTCTGCCAGTTCAGGAAACCGTTCACGAGGCCCTGCGAGACTCCCGCAACGATGAAGAGCCCCACACCCGAACCGACACCCCACTTGGTGACGACCTCGTCCATCAGCACCACCAGGAGTCCGCCGAGGCAGAGCTGGAGGAAGATCAGGAGCGAGACCGTGAGCGTACTGCCGCCGAAGAACTGCGTTGCCACCGACGGGTCGGGCATCATCAGCCCGCTCGCGACCATGGGAAGCGCTTCGACGATGATCATCACGAAGATGAGCAGTTTCTGCAGGCCCATATACATGACCTGGCCGCGTGCATCGCTGGTATCGATCTGCAGGATTCCGGCGCCCTTGAGCAACTGCAGCACGATGGATGCGGTGACAATCGGCCCGATACCGAGATGCAGAAGCGAACCGCTTGCACCGGCAAGCAGGGCACGATATATTCCGAAAATATCCTGTGACTCCGGAGAGAGCCCGAAGATATCGATGTTGGTCAATGTGAAGTAGAGGAGCAGAATCGCAAGCGTCCACATAAGTTTATTCTTAAAATGGACGTGCCCCTCCGGACTTCGGACTGCAGGCATCGCTGCAAGGATGGGTTCAAATCTATCCAGCAGATCTCCCATGGTTTCACCTAAAAAAGGAGATCAGACGGTCGTTGCCTGACCGCCCATCTCCTCAATCTTTGCCCGGGCCCGTTCTGAAAACTCCCGGGCGGAGATGCTCATCTTGTGGGTGACTCTTCCGCCACCCAGCACCTTCTCGATGCCGATTTCGGTAGCATCGAGGGCAATGAGGTCTCCTTCCTGGCTTGCAAGCCCCTCACGGAGCAGTGTCTCGGCCATCTGGTCGATCTCCCCGATGTCAAGAGCGGATACCGGCACGGAAGTCTTGCTGACAAAACCGTGCTTGCCGTTGGATATCTCGCCCTTCAGGTAGAAATGCGAGAAGCGGTGGTCCCGCTGCCCGGCTCTACCTCGTCCACCCCTGTTGCCAGCGCCACGCCGGTTCTTGTGCGTACCGCCACCACAGGTCCGTGAACCCCTATATTTCGATCGCTTGTTTACGGGCATCAGTCTCACCTCATCTTGTAGAGGAGATCGTTGATCTGGGGGCCATAATAGCCGAGAGCTCCACCCTGCTGAAAGGTTCGCTTGATAGTTTTATAGCCCTTTCGTGGCGGGTGCAGTCTTAACACCGGCTTGATCTCCACCAGATCGCGAAAACTCGTCTCACCGCTGCAGAGCGCTGTTGCGAATTCATCGATGTCGGCATACGGGGTATGCGCACGGACGTAGTCGTCAGTCAGCTGGTCGTTCCCGGTCAGTCTGCCCCGGGTGTGCAGGAGGGTGGCCAGGGTCTCCCGGTCCACCTCGCCGTACGCCACGTAGTCCTTCACCTTGCGAATCATGCCCAGGTACGCAGGCGTATCGGGCACGAGGACGCAGTGGTTGACATGGTGCAGACGAAGCATCTTGAGGGTGTCCTTGATCTCGCGGTTGGTATTGACCACGCCGCGCACCTGTACTACCGCGTACATCACTCTGTCCCTCCGATTCTGACGAAATTCGTCTGCTTGAGCGCCTCGAAGGTCGCCTTGGCATAGTTGATGGTCGTCCGGGTCTGCCCCCGGTTGAAAGCCCAGACATCCTTGATGCCTGCAAGCGTCAGGACCTTCTTTGGGGTCTCTCCGGTCACAAGACCGATCCCCTGTGGGGCGGGCTTGAGCGTCACCCGGACGCTGCCTGCCTTCCCGGTCACTTCGATCGGGATTGAGTGCCCGGTGTCGCAACCGCACTCCCAGCTTCCGCATCCGCGGGAGACTTTGATCAGGTTCAGTTTTGCGTTTACGATTGCCTTCTGGATCGCATTGCCGACCTGGACATCCTTTCCCTGGCCGAACCCGACGTAGCCGTTCCGGTTGCCAACCACCACGACGGTGCGGAACTTCACACGGCGACCCGAGTCGGTCATTCGCTGAACCATGTTGATGTCCAGCACCTCGTCCTCCAGGTCGGGCAGGAGGAGATCGACGATCTGGGGCTCCTTGATCGGCCTGCCGCTCGCGAGCACCTCATCGATACTGGTGATCTCGCCTGCGGCGACCATGCGCCCGAGACCGGTGAGCGGAATCCATTCTTCCTGTACGTATGCCATGTCAGACCAGCTCCTTCTTGATGGCCAGAGCCACAGCCTCTACATTCTCTACCAGGTTACCTGCCCGCTCGGGAGCATACCTGGCAATGTGGGCACCCTTGAGCCGTTCCTCATCGGGGAGGATCGACTCGCCATAGGGGACATCGAGACCGCCATCCACTGCTCCCTTGAGAGCGGCAAATACGCGCGCTCCGGGCTTTGCCCGGGCGAGTCCGATATCAAGGATACTCTCCTCGCATCCTGCATTCAACGCCTTGACCGCGAACAGCATTCCGGTCAGGTAGGCGGCCGGGGTGCTGGAGGTCGATCCCTCGTAGCCGTAATCGGCAAGTTCAGCCGAGTATGCAGCTACCAGGGTGCGGTCTCCCTCAATCTCGGGGACGACCAGCTGTACGATGATCTGCCGGTTCGTCCTTCGGACGACCATTCTCGGGATTCCTGATGACAGGAGCGACATCCGCTTGTAGTAATCAGTCTTGCCCTCGTGCCGCCTTCGGAAGGGCACAAAGTATCTTGGGCCGGTTGCCATTATTTCATCCTCCCTGCCATAGTCTCAACGTGAGCCGCAAGGTGCGCCACGCTCCGGAACTGGCCTCCGGAAGCCCGCCGGTACATCACGCGGTAGAGACTCCGCTCGATTGTGCCGTCTGCACGCATCACACGCAGAGTGCGACGCTGCGCGCGAATCTTCTTTATCCACGCCCGCTTGCCGGGGCCACGCGCTCCAGCGGCGCCCCTCCTCCGCCCCGGTCCTTTCCGGTGGCCGTAGGAACGCTTCGCCATCCGTGCCCGGGCCCTGCCGCGGCTGTTCCCCTTCACGACGTGAGCCTTGATCACGCCTTCACCGATCAGCTCGCGCAGATCGTTTCTGGAGATAGCCGCCTCGATATCAGACTGGCGCTCGGGATCGAACCAGACACGGTTGACACCGCACTTGAGAACAGAGGCTGCTATTCTCTTCTGGCTGACGAGATCACTCATCTTCGTTCACCTCTTCTTCGCTTCCGGCAGGTGTTTCACCCGCACGAGTGAGATCTTTTGCGTTCAGCACCTTGAGCCCCAGTTCCAGGGCCCGCGTCTGAATCATTCCCCGCTTTCTGTTGCCTACGGATCCACCGATCCGGACGGCCTGCGTCTCGGGGTTCAGTCCCACGAGTTCTGTCGGGGTAAAGACCCGTACATCCTCATAGCCGCTCGGGTGCATGCCGCGGATTGCCGCGGGGCTCCCGTATCCCGGCCGGGGAAGAACGCCCTTTGCGGCGAACTGCCGTCTCTGCTTGTTGTGTAGACCACGCGGACGCCGCCAGACATCTGCCAGCCTCGATTTTCGGTGAAGCCCCCGCCTCTTGAAGGCGGGCTTGTTGTGCCGGGTGCGGACGCGGATCAATCTTCTTGTTTCATCCATTGGTTTCACGCCCTCTCGGTGATGTAGATGCCGTCCTGGAACACCCGGGGGTCACGCTTCGTGATCCTGGTCGCGTGCTCGATGTTTGCGGCTGTGTTGCCCACCTTCTCCTTATCGATACCGGTGAGAGTCACCTCGTCGCTTCCGATCTTGATGGTGACGCCCTCGATGATATTTGCGGTCCGGGACTGTTTCTCGCCGAGGAAGTTGTTGATCTCGAGGCGCCCGCCCCGCTGTTTTAACTGGATCGGGAAGTGGTTGTAGACCACCTTCATGCGATACTCGTAGCCTTCGGCGACGCCCCGGATCATGTTCTTCACATGGGCCTCAAGCGTGCCGCTCATGGCGAGGAAACGCTTCTTATTGGACGCCGTGGAGACGACGACTTCGCCGCCTTCAACCTTGATATCGATCTGGGGGAAGCGCATGTCACGGGCCAGCGTGCCCTTCGGTCCGGAGACCGTGAGCATGCTGCCTTCGAGCGTGACGTCCACACCGGGAGGGATCTCGATCTGTCGTGTTATTGCCATATCTCTCCCTCCTTTAGTAGACGTATCCCAGCAGCTGCCCGCCGACACCCGCGCTCCGGGCCTCTGCATGGGAGATGACTCCCTTCGAGGTGGAGATGATCAGGATGCCGAAGTTCTTTGCGGGGAGGTACTGTGACTCCCAGGATTCCATATCAGCCATCCCCACCGGGAACCGGGGGGAGATAGCGCCACACTTATTGATCGTTCCGGAGAGCTGGATCCGGAACTGGCCGCCGCGGCCGTCGTCGATGAACTCGAAGCCGCCGATATAGCCATTTTCCTGCATAACGCGGAGCATGGCGCCTAACAACTTGCTGGCGGGTTCAACAATAACCTCGTTCTTCCCAGCGTCGCCGGCATTCTTGATCGTGCTCATCGCGTCAGCGATTGGATTGAGTCGTGCCATATTCTCTAACCCCTAGTTCATCTTCTTGAAGCCCATTTTCCGGGCCCACTCACGGAAGCACTGACGGCAGAAGTAGATGCCGTACTTGCGTACAAGGCCCTGCTTCCGGCCGCAGATGCGGCACTCGTTGGCCCCACGGCCGAACTTCTTTGCTTTAGCGCCCACTGAAGGTGCTCCTGACTCTTCCGCCATTCCTTACACCTCCACCTGGTAGTGCTCGCGCATGAACGCGATGGCTTCCTCTGTACTCACTTTCTGGTCCGACGGCAGTTTTCTGCGCTCGGCGACTCTGCGTGCGATCCGCGCGCCTTTGTACTCGAGCACCACGTTGACGTCCATGCCGTAGATGCCGATCGTCGGGTCATACGACATGCCCGGGAAGTCGGTGTGCTCTTCGATGCCGAAGGAGACGTTGCCGGTCCGGTCGAACTGCGTGACGGCCAGTTGCCGCTCGATGATGTTGAGCGCGGTCGCGACGAACTTCTCGGCGTTCCCCCGGCGCAGGGTGACCTTGCACCCGATGGGAGCGCCCTTCCTGATACCGAACGCCGGCTGGGTCCGCTTTGCGATGGTCCGGACGGGCTTCTGGCCGGTGATCTTCTTTACGAGATCCTCAGCCTTGACCAGCCGCTCACCGCTCTCTCCGACGCCCATATGCACGACGACCTTGTCTATGTAGATATCTCTCATCGCACTCATGCTGAGGCCTCCAGTTGGGGAGCAATCGCGGAGCGGCCGACCATGAAGATGTACTCGTCAATGGTCTCGAACTGCTCGCCGGCCGATTCGTCCATGAGAATGACGCGGTTCGGGACGGAACTCGGGGTTCTGATGACCTCGACGATCCTGCCGACTTTCCCGGAGTGCTTTCCACCGACAACCATGGCCACGTTGCCTTCTGCGAAGGGGAAGTGGTCGATGATCTGGAACCGTCCTTCATCGGACTTCGGGGCACCGAGGGTCACCACGATGGAGTCTCTTGCCTTGTAGGTGTTGTCGGCCAGGATGTTTGCACCGAACGCAAGGTTCAGCTGTACCTTGCCGCCCCGGATCGTGGTCTTGTTCCGGATCTTGCAGAGCCGGGTCGTTGAAGACTCCGCCGGGATATCGACGGCAACCAGGTTGCCCCGCTTGTCCAGCTGGATGCGGTAGTGCTTCCCGATCTTCGGGATCGAGACGATATCAAAGACACCAAGGCCCATCTGGGGGTTCCTGCAGGCCCGACCGTTGACGATGACATCGCGCTGGTGCAGGATCTTCCGAATCTCGCTCGCGTTCTGTGCAAGACCGATGTGCTCACGGAGCCAGACACCGACCGGCAGGGCGCCGGCGTTGTGGGGACCCGGAGCGGTCTTCATGACGAATTTTTGTACTTTCTTCGGGATGTGCCAGGACCCTGGCGCTACCAATCGCTTGAGATAGTTTGACATTAAGCTCCGCCTCCGAGCCGCTCCTCACGTAGTTTGTCTTTCAGGTTGAGCTTCGTGATCTGCACGTTCGAGGGATCGACCGGCCGGGGAACCTCGGTTCCATCGGACTTGCTCACCATCACGCCGTGCACGACCAGCCGGCACATCCTCATATCTACCGCATCGACGACGCCTTCGTTACCGGCGAAATCTCCACGGAGCACCCTGACGGTGTCGCCCTTGACCACACGGGTTCTCCGGGCGTTGTGCTTCCCACGGAGTTCGGGGGCAAGCGATGCGGAGAGGTATCGGCCCCGGGTGTGGTTCGGTGCGTTGTAACGCGCCTTACGCTGTTTTCTGGGTTGTTTACTTGCTATGCGTACCATTCTTTACCACACCTTACACGATTATCGTCGCCATGGAGGTGATCTTCGGGAACCGCTCCGCGATCTCGCGGGGGACGGCACCTTTGATCTCCGTTCCCTTCGGCTCGCCGCGCTCGTTGATGAGTACCATGGCGTTGTCCTCGAACGAGAGACGCATCCCGTTCGGGCGGCGTATCTCCTTCTTCTGCCGGATGACCACCGCTTTCTCGAGCTTCCTCCGCATATCGGGGGTGCCCTTCTTGACGCTCACGGTCGCGACGTCGCCGAGGCCCATGCAGGGCTGCCGACGCCTGACACCGTGATAACGGTCGACCGAGATGATCTCCACAAGCCGTGCGCCGGTGTTGTCGGAACAGACCATCTGGGAGCCGGTGGCGAGGGCTCGCGGAATCTTCGCCTGCATCGCCTTCATTCCTTCATCACCTCAACCACCACGAAGTTCTTTGTCTTTGAGAGCGGCCTGCACTCTGCGATCCGGACCACATCGCCAACACCCGCGTTGATGCAGGGCGTGCTGTGGGCATGGTACCGGGATCTGCGTTTCTCGTACCGCTTGTATTTCTTGACGTAGTGGAGGAACTCACGCTCCACGACGACGCTACCGTTCATACGGTCGCTCACGACTTTGCCGGTAATCACCTGGCCGCGTACCGGCAAAGTGCCGTGAAACGGACAATTTGCGTCCTCACACTCCTTTTCCGGAATGGGGACGCCCAACCCAATGTTTCGTGCCATTATTCATCCTCGATTATTTAATGCGCATGCTGATCCGCCGTTCCGGCTGCATCTCGATACTCGACCCATCAATATCGATGGTCGCGCCATCGGGAAGCCGAAGGCGGAAGACGCTTAACCGCTTCGGTATACGTTTTTCCCCTCGCCCGGTCTGGATGAGCAGGGTGTTTCTGGTCTCACCAACGATGCGACCGGACAGCCCCAAATGAGCCGGGTTGCTCGCACGAACTACCAGAACATCCAGGCCGATCAGTTCGTGCCGCAGGATGTTCCGGGGAGAGATCATGCATTCCTCCGTCGTGCGTTCTGCTCGGTCTTGATCCGCGCGATCGTCCTCCGGATCTCACGGATCCTCCCGGGATCCTCGGTGGCTCCGCCTGCACCGACCTTGCCCCGCTCCCGGATCAGTTCGAGGGAGAGTTTCTGCTCCTGTTCGAGGAGTTCGATATCGGAGAACTGCCTCACTTCGTGTGCACGAAAGATTGCCATTTATATCTCCTCCTCGTAATCGTCATCAGGCATCTCCTCAAACTCATCTTCATCAGCATTCTCAACCACCGGGGGCTGCGCCGGAATTCCCTTGGGCTCAGGCTCGATAACTTCGAAAGTATCGGGAAGTTTTGCATCAGGCGGAACGATCTTTACCTGAACACCGATGACGCCAAGTTTCTTTATCGCAATTGCATAGCCCTTCTCGACGATCGTCTCACTGGGTTCGCCGCAGTGCTTGACGTAGCCCTCAATAAACTTCTGGGTTCTTGAGCGAGCGCCGGTCAGTTTCCCGGCGACGACAACCTCGCAACCGAGAGCGCCGGAATCCATCACACGCCGGATTGTGCTCTGCCCCGCCTTCCTGAAGTACCACCCGCGCTCAAGAGCGTTTGCCAGCCTTTCCGCCATGATCTGAGCATTAAAAGTGGGATTCTGAACCTGTTGAACCTCTACCTGTGGTGACTCGATCCCATAGACGCTTGCAAGGTCCTGGGTGAGCTGGCGTACCTGTTTGCCGCCCTTCCCGATCACTATACCGGGTTTCTCCGCAAAGATGGTCACCTGGGTGCCGAGCGGTGTCCGGGTTATATCCATGCCACCGTATCCAGCTCGCTTGAGTTCCTTCATGAGAAACTTCTCAACCCGGACGTTGCGCACGCCATCCGCGATAAATCTCTTCTCGATTGCCATTACGCCACCTCGGTCACGATGATCTCGATGTTCACGGTCTCGCGGCGCTTGGGGGTGGCGCGGCCCATCGCACGCGGGAAGAATGACCTGAAACCACGGCCCCGGTTGGCCGCTACGTGCTCGATCCGGAGATTTGTGGAATCAAGACCGATGTACTCGGCATTCTTCTCGACGGACTCGATCAGCCGGATGTAGGCCTCGGCGGCCTTGACGGGATACCGGCCGGCAGGCCATTTTGAAAGACCGCGCTTGTGAGCGACGTTCCTCTTGAATCGCTTGAACGGGATGGGTTTCTTCAGCGCCACAACATCTGCGAGGTAGGCCTTTGCCTCAGAGGTGGTCATGTTCCGGATGAACCTGGCAATCTCAATCGAGTGCTTGGGAGAGACGGGAATTTCGTTCGCCTTTGCTCTAGCAACGTTCTCGCCTTCAATCTCTGTCGAATAACCTGTTCTTGCCATTTCCATCACTTCAGCGGGACATACTTGCTCGAACGGGTCGCACCGATACCGGCGCTGCCGTGGGAGACCTTCTTACGGGTCAATGCAAACTCTCCAAGATAGTGGAAGACCGCCTCTGGCTGGATCTCAACCTTCTGAAACTCTTTCCCGTTGTGGATCTCGACGGTCTTCCCAACCATCTCTGGCATGATGACCATGTCGCGCAGGTGAGTGCGTAGGGGTGCCTCTCCAGACCGAATATCGGCAAGGAGTTTCTCTTGCTCCCGGGAGAGACCCCTGTCGAACTTCCTGCGCGCCCTGGCCGGCATGAGCGGCAGCAGTTCTGATAGCGCCATCTGCTGCAGGTCCGCAATGGAGTGGCCGCGGTAGGTGAACTCCTCGCGCCTCCGCGGCATCCGCTTCTGTGTTTTCTTTGCCATGCTTCACACCTCACTTCTTCCACTTACCGGTTCTCCGGGCGGCAATATGCCCCACCTTCCTGCCTGGAGGTGTACCACGGGAGACGGTCTTTGGCCGTCCGCAGTGCTGGTGCCCACCGCCGCCGAAGGGGTGGTCGATGACGTTCATGCATACACCCTTGACACGGGGCCACTTCTCGGCGGATGACCTGACATGGAAGTACTTCTTTCCTGCCTTGACGAATGGTTTTTCGCCGCGTCCGCCACCGGCAACGATACCGACGGTTGCCATACAGCCGCCGTTGAACCATTTGTTCTTGCCGCTCGGCATCCGGACACCGACTCTGCCGTCATCGGCCTTGCCAATGACAAGCGCCTGGACGCCACTTGAACGGACAAACTTGCCGCCGTCGTCTGGACGGGCCTCGATGTTGCAGACGTATGCACCGACCGGAATCTCCCGGAGCGGGAGGGTGTTGCCGTTCTTCACAGCGCCCCCGCTGCCCCAGGAGACTGTATCCCCAACGCCCAGTCCTTCTGTAGCGAGCATGTAGATCTTCTCGCCGTTCTCAAGCCGTGCAAGTGCAATCGGGGCATGACGGGCGGGATCGTGTTCTATATCGACGATAAGTCCCTTTATGAGGGAATCATTCTTTCCTGCATGCCGCAGCGGCGCCTTGTACCGGTGCGAGGGTGCACGATATGTTGGACCGCCCTTTCCACGGTTCTGCGTTATAATCCTGTGTGCCATCGTCCACCACCTTAAATGATTCCAAGCCGGCTGAGGATCTCTTCAGCCGCTTTCGCATCCGCAAACGATACAATGGCCTTTTTCTGGCCTTTTGTGGTCATCATTGTGCGGACACTGCGCACTTCCTGCCCGAAGGCTGACTCCAGCGCGCGTCTGATCTCCTGCTTGCTGGCATCCCTCTCCACGATGAACTGGAGTTCGTTCCCGCCTTCGACCATCAGCATCGCTTTTTCTGTGACAAACGGGTGT
>DAFR01000059.1:14813-20505 GCA_002497965.1 Methanomicrobiaceae archaeon UBA436
CGTCAGACGTCCGGCCTGCGTGCCTGGCGCCAGCAGCTCAGTGTTGAGCTGGTTTACGGCCACGGCATCGACACCCGCAAGGTTTCTAGCCGCACGGAGCGGTTCGGTGCCGGTGACGATGAGAACGCTCTTGCGCTGCTTGTAACGGCGGCCACGCATCGTTCCCCGGCCAGCACGGACCTTCCGGCTGCCCTTCGCCCTCTCAACGTCGGCGTAGATGCCTACCGCCGAGAGAGCGGCGATTACGTCGCTTGTCCGGGTGAGACCCTCAAACCGATCTTCCATGACCAGCGGGAGGCTGCCCTCAAAAAGGTGCCCGCGCGCCTGGACAAGATCAGGGTGGGTGCTGGCGGCGATGGCGGACCTGAGAGCCTTGCGCTTCTCTTTCCGGTTGATCTGCCTGACAAGAACCTTCTCGACCTTCGGCGGATGCGCCGCGCGGCCACCGGTTGCCTGCGGGACTCTGGCAGCCCTGCTGCCGTTCTTTATGCGCGGTATCTGAGCAACGCCGCGGCCGCTTCCCCAGGACTCTGCAGAGGTGCGTATGCCGGCATACGGGTTCGTCCCGTGCGGCTGGAACCTGGTGCTCTGGAGTGCAATAACCGCCCGCTTTATCAGGTCAGGCCTGTAATCCTCGCCAAAGACCTCCGGGAGATCTATCTCGTGGGCGAACTCACCTGTCAATGTTCGAACCTGTGCTTTCATCGCTGATCACCCCTGCTGGCTCTGCACGCTGATGTGACCGATCGTCGGCGTGCGGACAACGTGTTCACCCTGTCGTATCGCGGAGCGTATCCTGACCAGCCGCTTGCTTGGCCCCGGAACGGAGCCCTTGATCAGCACATATGGGCCGCGCACGACGCCATACTGCAGGAACCCGCCTGCAGGTGTGATATCGTTGCTGTCTGCGCCGATCTTCAAAATCCGCTTGTTGAACTCGGTACGCTGCTGGTAGCCCATCTGACCCATCTGCGGCACCTGCCACCTGACGTGATGCGGGTTCCAGGGGCCAAGGTTACCGATGTGACGTTTCTTGCCGCCACGGGAGTGTTTCCGCTTCCTGACCTGAACACCCCAGCGCCGGACGGGGCCTTCAGTACCCTTGCCGGTGGTGACGGCGGTGACATCGACATACTCGCCGGCCTCGAAATGGTCAGAGATCGCGATCTCCCCGCCAAGGATATCTGCAGCGTATGCGATCTGATCTTCAAGGCTCCCCCCCGCGATACGCATCTCCATAATATCCGGGACCTTCTTTGGGACACCGGTGATCTCCGCTGGCCTGGTGTAGGTCAGAGCGTAGAGTTCAACTACACGGCCTTCGCTGATGGCGGTTTTGATGGCGCCAAGGGCGGCGGCGGTATCATGGTTCTTCGGGAGATTGATCCTGCGGGATACCTCCCTGTCAAGATCAGTCGCCCACGCCTCGGTCAGCGCACGCTTACCATAGGTATCCTCGGTGTATGCGCGCACGCCTGCCACCCGCATGGGCGGGACCTCAATCACGGTCACCGGCACCATCACATCCCTGCCTTCGGTAGGGCTGCTCTTGTGGTCATCGACCATGATGACGTGGGTCATCCCCACTTTGTAACCTGCAAATCCCTGCACCGCCGGGGTTCCCGTGTAATCGGGCCATGAGCCGTATCGGGGAACCGGGCTTTTCGCCCGCTTTCTCGGGCTATACGCGAGGGATCCTCTGCGTGGTCTGTTAATCTTGGGCATGTTTCAATCAACCCTTCGTGGTTATAGCGTGACGCACCACTCTGTTGCAGAGCGATGCCTGCGCCGGGCTTCCGTGCCGGACGTGCCGGCATGGCAACCCTTCCGGCCAACCCGGAAACTGTGGGGTGGAAGGGAAACAGTTGACGGAAGGTAGCAGAGCATGGAGAATACAAAGAGAACAATCTCCGAATATCCTGCCGTTCTCTGCTACAGCCCCGGTGTGCACCGGGTCCATTCCAGTCGTCGCTAATAGATCCTGACTCTCTGACGCTCCCGGGAAGATTTATCCCGGAAACCGGGCGCGCTGCACTGGCGTTGGCCCAGCGTCTCGATCAGATCCAGCTCCTGTCGTCCCGTTGTGCCAAGCACAACTCCATATCGACACCTGCCCTCCGTAAGGAGGGTTCAATCTCCACTGTGCCTGATACCTCCCGCACCACACCGCGCGCCCAAAACATGTACAATACATTGTTTTGAGGTGTTCCAGGAATCGAAGGCACATACTGCACCTGCTGCGCCCGGATCCATGTGGTGTTGTGCAGAGCGGTTTCTTAATCTTTCTTTAAAATTAGATATAAACCTTGTTATAGATATATTGCAACCACTTCTGATACACCGCTTTTCCGCAGGGCCTGCACCTGATTGTCGGATTGCGATCGTTTTGAGGGGGGTAGCAGGCCCACCGTGAGCCAGCGCGGTAGATGAGGACCTCCAGGTGCCACACAATGCTCTCGCTCAGGCAGGGTACCATCCTTCTCCGCACGTCCGATGATCAACCGCATCAACCGAAGTAAAGATCGCCGTCCTGATTGATATACACCTCAACGTCCTCCCTGACCTGTCGTGCCTTGAACCGCTCCGGGTTTGCATCCCTTAGCCTGTTTATGAGCGTAATCGTGTCATATTTAACCTTCACACCCTGCTTCTCGGCCTCTGCATAGATGATCTCGGGCGCCTTGAGCAGGTCAAGCCCTTTGTGGAGTGTGCAGAGATGTATGGCATCAAGGGTGTAGAGGAACTCAAGCGTCTCACGCGCACGTGAGATGTTCTCGAGAGCAGCCTTCTCGATAGTACAAACGTTTGCCTTTGAGGTGTGAATGATCTCGGCTATCTGCTGCTGCGTCAACCCCTGTTTGCGGTAGCGCAGCACTTCTTTCTGACGATCGGTGAGCAGACCTTGCTTCATCAAATATATATGAGGGATCAAAATTTAAACACTTTTCCTTAACCCACCATCACAGCGAGGTGATCGGCGCATTTCAAAACGTTTATATGAGAACTTGGCAATATTATCGTGTTCGCAAATACTGAGAGGTGTTAAAATGGTTGTAAAAGTTGGAATTGCAAAACTGGGAAATATCGCCAGTGGTGTGATGGCTGAACTCCTGCTCGATGAGCGTGCCGACCGTGAAGACATTATAACTTTCATGGCAACCTCAGGCACCAAACTGCAGCCCGAGGATATCGACCGCGTCGTCACCAATATGAAAGCATGGGGCCCGGACTTCTGTATTGTAGTCTCCCCGAACGGTGTCCTCCCCGGACCCACAAAGGCCCGTGAGGACCTGGCTGCCGCCGGAATCCCCTGTATCGTCATCACCGACGATGTAACCACCAAGAAGGAGCAGTTTGAAGCGCTCAAGGCAAGCAACTTCGGTTACATCATAATGAAAGCCGATGCCATGATCGGCGCCCGCCGCGAGTTCCTGGACCCCATAGAGATGGCAGACTACAACGGGAACCTGATCAAGGTGCTCGCCATCACCGGTGCGTTCCGCAAGATGCAGATGGAACTCGACAAGGTCATTGACCAGGTTAAGGCTGGCAAGAAGGGCGCAGACCTGGTGCTTCCGAAGGTTGTCATGACCTCCGACAAGGCGGTCGAGGGCGAGTTCTCCAACCCCTATGCGCTCGCGAAGGCCCGTGCCGCCTACGAGATCGCTCAGGAAGTTGCTGGCGTAAACGTCAAGGGCTGCTTCATGACGAAGGAGTGGGAGAAATACATCCCGATCGTTGCAAGCGCCCACGAGATGATGCGCCAGGCCATGCTCCTCTGCGATGAGGCGCGCAACCTGGAGAAGGCTGTGGACGGCGTCATCCGCAAACCGCACAAGAAGACCGGCGAGATCGTCTCAAAGACTGCTCTCATCAGCAAGCCCGAGTAACCCCAACACCACTTTTTTTTCCGGCCGACCCTGACACCGGCCAATCGTCAGGAGGGTGCTGACTCTTTTCCTACTTCGCATCCGGGGCCAGCCCCATACATCAGTGAGCCACGAAGATCCCCCTCTCTCTAACCGCACCTCCGAGAGTAACTCATCGAATTAACGATCCGGACTACAAACACTCCACCTTTCCCCGGCAGCATGCGCAATAGACGATCAAACCGGTTCAGCGATGCAACCGAGTCACTCTCGTTGGACGTCTCTCGTCGACCAGCCCCACCCCTCCTCAAAGGAGCGGGCAAGTGTCTGGCGATTGGCCCACGGAACCCGTGCCGGGGGGGCGGAGACGGGATCGCAAAGGGGGATCTCTGTCCATGGTGAGGCTCCATCAAACCCGGCCGGAGTCCGAGGGGAGTTGGTTTGAGGGTCTCTGAGAGATTTTCCCGCCTGACCGGGTTGCACGAAAGCCCGGCCGCTCAGCCAGTTCTGACTGCATCCGGGGTGAGAGGGGGGATACAACCCAGATCATTCAATCGAGAGCCAGCCCGCTCTCAATCGAACCGCTTGAAGAGACCCGTAAAGAGCATTATCACCGGGATGATCTCAAGACGCCCTATCCACATGACAAAGATGAAGATGGCCTTTGCTGCAGAGTCCATATCCGGCGAGACAAAACCAGTAGAGATACCGTTGTTGCACATTGCAGAGGTAACATCGAAGATCACGTTACTCGAATCAAAAGACGTTGGCTGGAGGTGCATCACGAGTATGGTTGATACAAAGATGATCAGGAGGTAGAGCATTATGACCAGCATGTTCCGGGAGATCTCAAGATCGGCAACGTTCTTCGGGATCACGCGCCCCTCATACCTGAACGGCACAAGCACCTTCCCCGAAACAAACATCCGCCGGAACCACCAGACCAGGCTCTGGAACCCCAGAACCACCCTGGAGAGTTTGATACCTCCCGCGGTGCTCCCCGAAGACCCGCCGATCAGCACCAGCATCGCAAGGAAAAGAACAGTCACGCTTGCCCACGCGTTCGGGGAGACTACTTGAAACCCGGTACTGGATACAGCTGCGGCGGTCATGAAGAGCGCCTGATGGAGGGCCGTGGGGAGATCGAGTTCACTGAGCATGACCAGGTCCCAGGTGATCACAACGATCCCGATGGCGATTAAGACAAAGAGGAGGCGTGCCTGCTGATCATCGATGAACCGTGCACCTCTCCTCCGGTAGATGAGGTAGTAGACCTTGAAAGGCAGTGCACCGGCGATCATCACCGGGACTATGAGGAGCTCAAGAAGGGGGTTGTTGTAGAACGGAATCCCCTCGGCGTGAACGGAGAAACCTCCCGTGGCGATCGCAACAAGAGCGATGTTAACCGCGTCCCAGACTGGCACCCCGGAGAGGAGGATGAGCCCGATCGATGCGATGGTCAGGACGACGTAGATCTTCCACATCTCTATCCCGGTCGCGACAACGCTTGGCATCAGCGCCTCCGAACGTCCTTCCGAGCGGTAGAGGCGGAACTGTGTCAGCCCGCTTCTTGAAGCCATCGCGACTGTGAAGGCGACGATCCCGAGCCCGCCGAGCCACTGCATCAGCGAGCGCCAGAAAAGGAGCGTGTGGGGCATCTCATCGATCGACCGCATAACCGTCAGACCGGTGTCCGTCCATCCGGACATCGCCTCGAAGACGCCGTCGAGGTAAGGAACGCCGATCCCGAGGTGGAACGGCAGCCCGCTCACCAGCGCCATGATGAGCCAGATCAGAGCAACCGCCATCAGGGCAGCGGATAG
>DAFR01000059.1:20614-28491 GCA_002497965.1 Methanomicrobiaceae archaeon UBA436
GGCACCGCTGTCGCAACGCTAACGAACCTGAAGATGTTGCCGATGTCACGTGCGATGATCGAGAACCACTCGATCCTATCCATCGATACAGATTCTCCGGGCGCTCATATCTATCTTCTCCAGGACGGCCATTTTGCCATCATGCACCGGTAAAAATTCCCGGATTCAGTCCCGGCCGGACCTGCAGGCACCGTTTCCGCTTGCGGCCCCATCCTCAGTTTCGACCGCTTTAAGGCCACTTTCGATGAAGATGCGCCGATTGATGATCCGCCAGGCAAGGATGAGCTGGGCCACCTCCCCGGCCGTCAGGTAACCCCCCGCCTCGACCAGGTCTATGGGCTCCACCTGTGTCTGGATCTCAATGTTCCTCTCCAGTTTCCGCACCACAGCATCGTTTAATTCTCCATCGAACGTGAGCGCCCCCATCTTTCTCCCCAAAATCTCCTCGAGCGTGAACTCAACCATGAAGTTCCTCTCTGAGAGTGAAAGGAGAGGGAAGAGGTCTATGGAGAGGTCGACATCGCCGATACTTCTCTCTAACTTGCTCTGGGTGATGGTGACACAGTAGATGTTATGCTTCTCGCTTGCCTCACGGCCGTACTTCGAGAAGGCGACCCTTATAACAGCGTCCGCATACTGGCACTGCGGCGCAACGTAGCGCTCAAAGTCTGGTTTACGCTCCTCCATCTCTCTCTCGACCTCTTCAAGGGCATAGCCCCGCTGCTCAACGTCGCGCCTGATCTTCCAGGTGCGCTTGACGCCGGGGTCAGGGTCGACGTAGAGTTTGAAGTCGATAAGCGCCCGGAGTCGCGGGGTGAGGAAGGGGTGCAGCCCCTCCACTATAAGGATCTTTGTCGGGCTGAAAGGCACAGGAGGATCGAACCTGCCGGTGTTGTGGTTGTAGACCGGTTTCAGGATCGCGCGTCCAGCCTTCAGTTCGGCAAGGTGCTCCTCCAGCAGGTCAAGCTGGTTTGCTTCCGGCGCAAGCGGCGTGATCCCGAGTTCCCTGCGCTGCTGGCGGTCGTATTTGTGGTAATCGTCAGTTGTTATGGTGGAGACCAGATCTTCGCCAAAGATCTCCCGGATGGCGTGGGTGAACGTTGTCTTTCCGCTTCCACTGTCTCCCGCAACACCGATGATGAAGACGTATGGCGACTCCGCGATTACTCTCTTGAAATCGGATGGGGGCATAACACAACTCAGATAAACTGATCGGCATCCGGGACTGTTAATATTTCGGTGAGAGAGGACGTCCGGCAGAAAAATGGCGGGGTTCAGGTGGAGATTATCCCTGCTTCCCTGTGTTTCCTCTCGATCTCATCGGCGAGCCGGTCGAGCGCGGCAAAATCCTCCGCGGTCGGGTAACCCCTGATATAGACCGGTTCCAGAACCTCAACCTTGAGTCGGTCAAGCATCCCTTTTATGGTATCGACCGTCTTTCCACCCCAACCATAGGAGCCGATCACCGTGGCGTAGCGCGTCTTCGGGCGGAGCAGGTTTGCAAGGTATGCCGCATACACCACCTGCGGGTGTGGACCGAAGATGACCGTCGGCGCCCCTATCACGATCGTTGCGGCGTCTACGAGTGCTTTTGCGAGATCGCCTGTATCGGTCTTTGTGAGGTTGAACGGCTGAACTGGGATACCCCGGTTTATCAGGGCGTCAAGAAGATGGTCGACCATGGCCTGCGTGCTCCCGTGCATGGAGACGTAGGGGAGAACCACCATGTTCTTCACGGCATCGCCCGTCCAGTCCCTGTAAGCATCGATTATGAACGCCGGTCTTCTGTGAATGGGGCCGTGGCTCGGTGCAATGATCTCTATCTCGCGCGTCGCGAGTTTCTCAAGGTGCCCCCTGATGCTCGCGCGGAACGGCATCATGATCTCGGCGTAATAGCGTTTTGCAGCCTCGTAGACCGCGCACTCGTCAGGGACGTAGAGCGAACTCGTCGCGTAGTGCGAACCGAAGAGGTCACAGGGGAATAGGACGCGATCCTCCGCGAGATAGGTCAGCATCGTCTCCGGCCAGTGGACCCATGGGGCAATGATGAACTCCAGTGTCTTACCACCCAGGTCGAGGGTGTCGCCGTCGTCGATTACGATGAATCTCTCCTCCGGGAGATGCAGAAGAGCGATCAGGAGGTCGCGGCACTTCTGGTTTGTCACAACCTTCACGCCAGCGAACCTCTCAAGCACTGCCGGTATGGATCCCGAGTGGTCCTGTTCAGCGTGGCTGGCAACGAGGTAATCGATCTTGTCGACCCCCAAACTCTCCAGGTTCGTGATGAGTTCACTGGTCTTTGTAGGGTCGACGGTATCGATCAGCACCGTCTTCTCGCTGCCCCGCACCAGGTAACTGTTGTAGGTGGTGCCATCAGGGAGCGGGATAAGTTCGTCGAAGAGTCGGCGGTCCCAGTCGATGGCGCCTACGGCAAAGACTCCCGGCACAATCTCACGCGCGGCCATTATCCCATCACCTCCGTATCCTCTAACCCGGAGGGTATCCGGTGTATCAACGTATTCGACATGCCTTTTTCAGCTCCATTGGTTCTTGACCGTGCCGGCGAGGGCGTTCGTGCCCCACCGGTCGGCAAACCTTTCTCCGGCGCGAATGCTGATAACAGTTTCGCTCTAACCCACGGATGGTGAACGGGTGGCTCCTCTCGACTCCTTCCGGACGGCGTTTGAGAGAAGATGAGCCTGCCGGGTCGGTTCGGGGAGCCTGTAGCCGCGGGTGGTCGCGAGAACCAGGTCCACCGCCGCCTCAAGCGAGATCCGGTGGCCCACTGATACGTAGACGGGTTTTGTCCCCTCTTTCGTTCGCACCGCCATCCCAATCGTCTCACCGTCACGGAGTACGGGGGTCATCGAACCTCTCATAAATCCAGGTTTTGCCGCAGAACCTGTAAGCAGGCTCTTTGCCACCCCTATCGAGGGTCGATCGAGCAGCAGCCCCATATGGCTTGCGATGCCGATGCCGCGGGGGTGGGCGATCCCATGACCGTCGAAGAAGATGACATCCGGCTCGGAACGAACCCGTCTGAACGCCTCGATGAGAGCCGGCCCCTCCCGAAAGGCCAGGAGACCGGGGATGTAGGGAAACCCTGTCACGACGCTCACAGAGACCCGCTCGACGACGGTGAGATCGGGGTAACGGAGAACGACGACGACCGCGTGGATGACGTCTGAACCCTTCGTGTAGGAGGCGTCGGCACCGGCCACGAAGGATACGTCATGGATATCTCCCGAGAGGTGGATCTGCGCCCTGAGTCTCTCCTGGAGGCGAATTGCTTCCGCCGGCGTCAGGTCGAAGGGATGCGTCTCTCTGATCTCCATCGGGATCCCTCGTGGGCTGGAACGATACCGTTGGTACCTGCCAGGTATTATATCGTTGGGGCACGGCACTCACCGCCCGGGACGAGGCATTTTTATACGTGGAGGAGGTTACGGCCCGGAGAGTCACTCTCGGAGCGTGGATGATAATGGCACGATGGGCCTGCAGTGTCTGTGATTACGAGTATGTCGAGGAGGCGGGGGACCCGGCCACCGGGATACCGCCGGGAACGCTTTTCGAGGATCTTCCCGACGACTGGCGGTGTCCCCGTTGCAGCGCGGGAAAGGAGGCGTTTGTGCGGGCGAGCGAAGAGGAGGAGATGAATGAAGAAGACTACCTCTGAAGGGGGCGCCGTGACCGTGGCTGATGTGCTGGTCTCGGAACTCGCGGCCTGGGGGACCACCCTCCACTTCGGTATCCCCGGCTCATCGTTGCTCCCGCTCGTGGACGCGGTCAGGAAGTACCCGGACGCACGCTACATCGTCGTCCGGCACGAGCAGACTGCGGCGCTGGCCGCCTCGGCCTACAACAAGTTCACGGGGAAGATCGCCGTCTGCCTGACCATCGCCGGCCCCGGGGCGACGAACCTCGCCACCGGTTTGTATGACGCGAAAGAGGATCGGGCGAGTGTGCTTGCGCTCTCCGGGCAGGTGCAGGCGCAGTACACCGGCCCCGGCGGCATCCAGGAGATCGACCAGGATGCGTTCTTCCGTCCCATCGCGGTCTTCAACAACACCGTCGCGACCCGTCGACGGCGGTCAAACTCCTGACCCGGGCGCTCCGGTACGCGATCTTCGGCCGCGGCGTCGCCCAGCTCTCCGTCCCGAACGACATACAGGCCGAACCGCTTGAACCTGCCTACTGCGAACGCGAGACCTGCCTCTCGCCGGTCACGGCGGCCCCGACCGACGAGGCCATCCGGGCGGCAGCGATTCGCGATGTCGGGCTACCTCGGGACGATGGGATTCGGGCTTCCCCGGGTGATTGCGGCGAAACTGGCCTGCCCCGATGCGACTGTCGTCTGCATCACCCGGGACGGAGGGTTCTCGATGGTCATGACCGACTTCGTCACGGCGGTCAGGTACGATCTCCCCCTCGTCATCGTGATCATGAGCAACCACGAACTTGCCATGATCCGGGAGGAGCAGCGGGAGGCGAACTACCCTCCCTACGGCATCGACCTTACGAATCCGGATTTCGCTGCGTATGCGGAGTCCTGCGGCGGTGCCGGGATACGGGTGGCCCGCCCGCAGGATCTCGCGGATGCCGTTCTCCGGGCGGTGCGGATGAATAAGCCGGTCGTCATTGATATCGAGACCGACCCGAAACGGTTCGAGTGAGGTACCGCGTACCCGAAACCTATATATGGTTCCGGCAGGAATGAGGGGCGAGGGTAAATGTGAACTGCCCGGTCGCGGATGCCCGTTTGACGGCGACCGTGCCGAGCAAGCGCGGATTTCCGGATATCGATTCGGGTGGGAGCAGCGAGCATTCGTTGTTCGCTCCACGCTGAGGGATCCCGGGTGCCCGATGCGGCATCCCGGGCATCCTTGCGGCGAACCGGATCCGTTCCGGTTCACCGCTCTTCTTTCGGGCCGATTTGCTCTTGTGTGAAGCAGTTTTCAGAAGAATTCTTGCAGAGTCCACGCGGACGGCCGTATGGCTGGCGGCCGCACCCTTCGGCCCGTCGCAACTCGAAGACCTTCGGTCTTCTCATGCTCCTGCCGGGCGTAGGCGCACCTCCGGTGCTCCTGCTCCGCTCCTAACGGAGCATCGCACTACGCTCCCTACGCTCCCGCCAGTCGCAGCCCGCGCCTGACGGTGCTTAAACTCGGTTCCTACGGAACGTCGCTACTCGAAAACGCTTCGCGTTTTCTCAAACTCCGTTCCGTTGGAACCTCGCAATTTTAAAAGAGGGGTAGGGTTAGATCATCCGCCGCAGAGGTAATCGTAGAGGAACGCGGCGAGCACCGCACCGACGATGGGGCCGATGATGTAGATCGGGAAGAACTCCCAGAGGTTCTGGCCGGCAAGCAGCCAGTCCCCGAGGTAGGGGCCGAACGTACGGGCGGGGTTTATCGATGCGCCGGTCAGGTTCCCGATCGTCGTGATGATGCCCGCGACCGCGAGACCCACCACAAGCCCGGCAAAGCCCGGCGAGGCCCGCTCGTCGACGGCGGCGCCCATGATGACAAGCATCAAAAGGAACGTCCCGACTGCTTCGATGACGATTGCCTGCAGGTAGCCGATGCCGGGGAACGGTGTCGTCGCCCCGAGGCCCCCGATGGTTACGGCATCCGGGCCGACGGTCCAGGCAAAGAGCAGGCTTGCTGCCGCGGCGCCGACGAGTTGCGCGGCGATGTACGGGACGACGTCGCGGCCGGGGAGCCGGCGTGTCGCAAAGAGGGCTATTGTCACTGCCGGGTTGATGTGGCAGCCCGATATTCGCCCGAAGGCGTAGATCGACCCGCCGACGGCGATGCCGAAGGCGAGCCCTATGGCGAGCCAGTCGCCGAGCCCCCCGAGCGCCCCGATCCCTATGTTGAAGGAGGTCGCCGGGGTCGTCCCCGCGGCGAGCATCAGTGTGACGATCGCGGCGCCGGTTCCAAAGAAGACCAGGATGAACGTCCCGACGGCCTCGGCGACGCATCGTTTTCCAAGAGATGTAGTCATGGTTTCACCAGATAGGCAAGATACTCCTTTTTGATGAACCTTAGCCCAAAAAAGGGCCTAGGTGTGCTTTTACTTCCCATAAAGGGCGTTATAGCATGCGGGACAGAGGATCCGCGGCAGCGGAGCCTTCACGCGCTTGCTGGGGAGCGGGTAGCCGCCCTCCCAGACGTCGACGTCCTTTCTGATCGCGTGCTCCATGCAGAGCCCCATCCCGCAGACGATGCAGATGGCCACCGCCTCCTCATCCACTCCCTGCTTCGCACAGACATAACATTTCATGGTCGATCCTCCTTTTCCGGTGACCCTATATATTATATTTTTACCACTTGGTTCCCTAAAAATCAAAGGAAATTTGCGTCTTTTCGTTTCTCTCGTTCCGTGTTATGATTGTTTAAAAATTGGGAGGAAAAATGAAAAAAGAGACAGCAATTCTGGCAATTGTGATTGCCTTTCTTGTAGGATTCATCACCGGGGCAACCTTGGCCATCCTCAGGGGAACAAAGGGAACAGAAAAAATGGCTGGGGTTCCGGGTTCTCAAATAGCTCCAGTGTCCCAGCAAGAACCTGACCTTACAGAGATGAATCTTAAGATCAAAGCCCTTAAGGACATTGTCAAAAAAGACCCCAAAAACCTCCCTGCCCTGGTGGAACTCGGAAATCTTTACTTCGATTCCGGACAGCCAAAGGAAGCCATCGATGTTTACAGCCAGTATCTCGCCCTCAAACCCGACAATGCGGATGTAAGGACCGATATAGGAATTATGTACAGGGCTCTGGGAGACTTTGACCACGCTATCGAAGAGTTTAAGAAAGCCGCCCAATCCGACCCCAGACACGTCAATAGCCGATATAATATCGGCATTGTGCTTCTCCATGATAAAAACGACATCCAGGGGGCTATCATAGCCTGGGAGGAATATCTCAAAGTTGACCCGAAGAGTGAAAAGGCCCAGCGGGTAAAAGCCCAGATCGAGAGAATGAAGAAAATGGGCAAAGAAGTGCCTAAAGTTTCAAAGTGACTTAAGTTGAAATTCCAAAAAACTTTAGATCACTTTAGTCACTTTAGCTCACTTTAATTTCAGGCTGAAAGCGATGAAAGACGAAAAAGAAGATGAATTAAAAGAAGCCGAAGAGTTATTTAAGGAAGGCCTGAAAAAAATCTTCAAGGCCACAAAGAAGGTGTCCAAGGAAGTGGTAGAGGGTTTTAGGGAAGGCTACGCCAAAGACGTCACCAAAAAAGAAGAATAGGTTCAGGTTTACGTTCGCTCCGCTCACAGGTTTAGGTTAAGATTTTTTATTAACCTTAACCTCAGCCTTAACCTTGTTCTTTTATTATTTCATCACTCCTACCTGAACATTTCTGAATCGCGCCGGCGAAGCGCCGTGTCCCACATGGGCCACCTGCCCGGGTTCTCCCTTTCCACAGTTCGGGGTTCCCCACATCTGCCAGTGGTCCTTATTGGCAATGGCGTCGCAGGAGTTCCAGAACTGCGGTGTAATCCCTGTATAGGTGGGATTCTTGATCATCTCTCCGATTTTTCCGTTCTTAATTTCCCAGCCGATCTCCGTCCCGAACTGAAAATTGATCCTCTTATCATCGATTGACCAGCTCCGATTCGTACTTAAGAAAACTCCCTCTTCCGTATCGGAGATCATATTTTCCAAGGTCCATTCCCCGGGTTCCAGGTTGATGTTGGTCATCCGGATAAGGGGAATTCGATTCCAGCCGTCCGCCCTCATCGTTCCATTGCTCTCATTGCCGAGAACATGGGCCGTCTCTCTCGAGGTCAGGAGATTGACCAGAATCCCCTGTGAGATGATGGGAACCCTCCGGGCCTGGATTCCCTCGTCATCGTATCCGAAAGTCCCCA
>DAFR01000156.1:0-6877 GCA_002497965.1 Methanomicrobiaceae archaeon UBA436
CGTCCTCGTGGACGAAGACCTCGATTATGTGTTTGTTTGTCAGGAGCTGGCAGAGGATAAGGCCCTGTGAGGCCTCGTGAGCACAGACCCTGTCCTTCTCCGCACTCCCGGGCATCCCGAGCGCCATCACCAGGTCGCATCCGCGCTCCTCGATCAGTTTTTTGCAGGCCACCGGCAGGTCCTTGATCCCGGGGACGACGTATCGCTCAATCCCGACGCTTGCGTGCTTCCGGATCTCATCTATGGCGATCCCGCCCATATCCACACGGGCAAACGTGGTATCAGCGATCCCGATCTTCATCCCAGCAGCACCCCGGCAGCCGCTTCCACTCCGTCACCGGCCGCAAACCCTGACTTTCTGAGGGCAAACTGGACCGCGGCAAGGGTAGCCAGGATCTCCTGCGCCCCGACACCGCCCATGGTGCCGATGCGGAAGATCCTGCCCTTGAGGTGATCCTGACCTCCGGCGATCTCGATGCCGAACTTCTTGACGGTTCCCCGGAGATCTCCGTCGGTGACACCTTCAGGGATCCGCATGGCAGTGGCGGTGTTCGAGTAGGCGTGGTGTTCGTCGATCTTCGGGAAGAGGTCGACGCCCCAGCACTTCGCCGCGGCACGGACAGCGTCGGCCATCCGGCGGTGGCGGGCAATACGGGCAGGGATGCCTTCCTCCTCGATCATCTTGCATGCCTCAGCAAGCGCGAGGAATAGCGGGACGGCCGGGGTGTAGGGTGTCTCCATCGGGGTGGCCTTCCCGCTCTTGCGATAGGCGGCCATATCCAGGTAGAACGGCCTCTTGTCCGAGATGCGTTCCCATGCGCGGTCGCTCACGGCGATGGCGGCAAGACCCGCTGGGGCAGCAAGACATTTCTGCGACCCGACAACCGCGACGTCAACACCCCATTCATCCATTCGGACGTCGTCGCCACCGATAGAGGTTATGCCATCCATGATGAAGAGGGCGTCATGCTTCCGGGCAAGTCTGCCAACCTGGGGTGCGGGATTCCTGATCCCGACGCTCGTCTCGTTGTGAACCATCGTAACAGCCTCAGCACCGGCCTCAAGTTCCCGTTCGAGGGCCGCGAGGTCGAGCGGCGTCCCCCATTCGGACTCGAGCACGGTCACGGTGCCGTACCGCTGCCCGATCTTTGCGAAACGGTCGCCGAACTTGCCGTTGACGAGCGAGACGATCTTTCTATCCCGCGCGAAGTTTGCGACACCGGCTTCCATCGCCGCCGTTCCCGAACCGCTGATGATGTAGAGGTCGTTTGCGGTGCCAAAGAGGTTCTTTAACACGCGGACGGTGTCCGCATACGCCGCCCCGAACTCGGGGCCCCTGTGGTTGATGGCCTGCCGTGTCATGACGGCGCGCACCCGCTGCGGGACGGGCACCGGCCCGGGGATCATAAGGAGTGGTTCTTGTTCCATGAGATATCAGTCCGTGTTGTCTCGTTCTGGACGGACGCTGTTCCTCCAAGGAACTTGGATGTGGTTTCATATCAAACTCACCACCGTGCAATACCGACAGAGAGAAAAAGATGCGGGGGGCATACTGAAATGAGGTATGGTTGACGTCGCGGTGATCTGCGGTTCCGCCTCGGACGGCCCCGTCGCGGAGAAGGTGTTTGCAACCCTGAATGAACACAGCGTCTCCTACGACTACCGGGTGATCTCAGCCCACCGTGACCCGGAGAATCTGGACGATTACGTGAAGGGGAGTGATGCCCGGGTCTTCATCGCCATCGCCGGACTTTCGGCGGCCCTGCCAGGGGTGATAGCATCAAAGACCGATCGCCCGGTGATCGGTGTTCCTGTGAGCGGGAAGTTGCTGGGTCTTGATGCCCTCCTCTCGATCGTCCAGATGCCAAAAGGCGTCCCGGTGGCCTGCGTCGGTGTGGACAACGGGGAGAACGCCGCTCTTCTCGCAATACGGATCCTCAAAGCCGGGCGCGCCCTGCTATAGAGTGATGGGTTAGAGCGATCCGGGAAAGGGTGCTGATGAAAAAAGAGTAGAGCCGGTTTAGAACCGGGGTTTTCTGTGCTTTGGAAGGCAGTCCTGACAGTAAACTGGTCTTCCTTCGGTCGGCTTGAAAGGAACTTCGCATTCCTTTCCACAGTCCGAGCAGATGGTTTTCGTCATTTCACGGGGGCCACCAAAGTTCCTGGGACCGCCGAAATTTCTGTTTCCTCTGTTATATTCCATTGGATGTCTCATGCAGGTAGAAACGCTGCAGGTACATATCTGACCGGATTGTATATAATGCAGATGCACCGTTCATCAACTGTTTTGCCGTCCCGTTGTTCCCGAGACCATGAGCGCGTCCTGGTAGCGCGAGTGCCAAGGAACTCCTGTGCCAGGGTTTGATGAATCGTTTCCAGGAACGGCCGGAGGGAGGGGCCAGGTCAATGAGAGAGTGCCCCGGAGTGACGGCATTCCCGGTTTCAGGTGCTGTCCCGCGTTAACCGTGGTTGGAGTTCCAGACGTTCACCCGGTCTGTGACACCGGTGCGCGGATCATGTCTGGAGGGCAGATCATCTCAAACCGCGCCCCCTCACCGGGGTTTCCGGTCTCCCTGATGGTTATACCTGTTATCGAGAGGATCTCCCGCGCAAGGAATAGACCAAGACCGGTGTTTTTGCCGTAGGCATAGGAGAATATCTTCTCCTTCTCATCGACCGGAACACCCACACCGTCGTCCTCGCAGAAGATGACACATGAATCTCCACCCCGTTTCAGGCCAAAAGAGATCCTGGTGACCTTCTCCCCATGGCGCAGCGCGTTATCGATCAGGTTTGTAAAGACCCTCTCAATGAGGGGGTCGGCAAAGACCTCCACCCCCGGCGGGATGTTGTTCTCAAGAGAGACCGTGCCGAGCGAGACGCAACCGGCCGCCGCCTCCACAAGAGATCGGATCTCCTGCCAGGCGGGAGAAGATGCCCCGATTCTCTGGTACTCGGCCGTGAACTGGAGGGTGTTGTTGATCCGTTTCACCATCTCGACGGCATTCTCAACGTGGCGCCAGGCGTTTGCCTGATCTGTATCACGCAGTGCCAGGGCAAGGTCGAGATGCCCCCAGAGAACGGAGAGCTGGTTTAAGAGGTCATGGCGGGTGATGCTCGCCATCAACTGAAGTTTCCTGCTGGCCTCAGCAAGCGCCTTCTCGGCACGCCGCCGGGTAAGGTTTTCCTCGGCAAGATTCTCATTGCTCAGCGAGATCTCATCGAGAGCCCGCCGGAGCTGACTGTTTAAAGATCTCAGCTGCGACTGCACCTTGTGGAGTTCAGCGTTCTTCGCCACCGCGATCGTGTAGGTTGAAAGAAGGGTGTTCACGATCTGGAGTTTCCCGGCTTTGATGGTGTAGGTACTGCCGTTGAAAGGTATTTCCAGTTCTTCAGAATCCTCCGTGGCGCCGGCCATCTCCCGTCCCCGCATGACGGCCTCGATCTGGGAGCAAACGTGTTCCGGGTTCGGAGGTTTGACTATGAAACTGTCGGCGCCGGCCGCAAGCCCCTTCAGGACGTCGGCAGGGTCAAAGAGGACGGTGACCATGATGACAGGGAGATCCGGGTTCTGCTGCTTTATACGGCGACATAGTTCGTAGCCATCAATCCCCGGCATCAGGATGTCGGTCAGGACGATATCCGGCCTCGCAGTCTCCACCTGCTTTATCGCCTCGGCACCGTTGCCCGCCAGTATGACATTGTAGCCCGCGGTCTCAAGGATCTGGCGGATAAACTCGGCCTGCGTCCTGCTATCCTCCACAACAAGAACGTTCATTGCACTCCTGCGCTGTTTCACTTCCATAGCGCTTCCCTCCACCATCGCTGCACCAAATACCCGGTTACCCTGAAATCCTCATACTGCCTCTGACCTGGCGCGGGCGGTGCCACCCACCTGATACAACCGAACTCCAGGATCCCTGTCACCTCAGGTTGAACACAATCTGAAATGACCATATCAAACTCATGCTGCTTAATATTTGTGATAAAGGCTATTTTGCAGGCAGATCGTCTCGATTCCCGGTCCCACGCGAGGTGAAACCACCGTCAGCCGCAGCGTAATGACCCCGATGAACCGCACCCATTCACACCTTCGCAGCACGGACTCCTGAAACTCCCGTTCTCGACCGGGCACAACGTTTATCCCCGATCTCTCCAGAGTTTACGCAAAGATACGCGGGAGAAGAAAACGAATGGCAGACGTCTATTTCGCAAACCTCAGGGCAAGAGGCCCGGGGGAGAGCAAGATCGAGAAGATCCGCCGTCTCTTCGACGCAGCCGGGTTTGACCGTGTGGTCAGGCACGATGACCTTACGGCCATCAAACTGCATGTCGGGGAGCGTGGCTGCGACACCTACCTGCACCCCCTCTTCGCCCGGCATGTTGTCAATAAGGTAAAGGAGCGAGGCGCACAGCCCTTCATAACCGATACCGCCACACTCTACGCTGGAAGCAGGGCCGACGCAGTCAGGCACACCGTCACCGCCATCGAGCACGGTTTTGACTACTCTGTCATCTCCGCACCGGTGATCATCGCCGACGGTCTCCGCGGCGGATACTGGAGGGAGGTTGCGGTCAATGGAAAGCACTTCAAATCGGTCAAGATTGCCGGAAACATCCTGGATGCAGACAGTATGATCGTGCTCTCCCACGTCAAAGGCCACGATCTTGCCGGATTTGGCGGGGCGATCAAGAACCTTGCCATGGGGTGCGCCCCACCCTCAGGAAAGGCTGTGCAACACGCCGCCAGACCCTGCGTTGATATCGAGCGCTGCATCGGCTGCGGGAGTTGCACGAAGGTCTGCCCGCAGTCGGCGATGGGCCTCTCTGAAGGGGTGGCGCATCTCAACCGTGAGCGTTGCGTCGGTTGCGGCGACTGCATGCGAGCCTGCCCCGAGGGAGCGATCGAGTTTGACTGGACGACCGAAGTCCGACCATTCATCGAACGGCTTTGCGAATACGCTCTCGGCGCCGTCTGTAGCAGGCCGGGAAGAACTGGCTACATCAACTTCCTCCTCAACATCACACCGGATTGTGACTGTGTCCCATGGAGCGATGCGCCTATTGTCCCGGATATCGGGATCCTGGCCTCCACCGACCCGGTCGCGATCGACCACGCGAGCCTCGATCTCATAGACAGCCAGCATGGGTTTTCGCATACACTGCTTGAGAGGAATCTGGCTCCAGGGGAAGACAAGTTTAAAGGAGTCCGGGACTATACAGAGGGTAGATACCAGATCGCCTACGCCGCCAGGATCGGACTCGGTGATGAGGCCTACCACCTGATCGAGGTCTGAAGGATGTCAGCCGGAAAAGTTGTGCTGCTCTGCGGGAGCCCCAGACGGAGGGGGAACACCGAACTCGTGCTCGGCGAGTGTGCAAAGGTACTCGAAGCCGGGGGTCTGGAGACGGAGACCATCACTCTTGCAGATAAACAGATCCTCTCCTGCACCGCCTGCGGGCTCTGCAGCGAGGGGGAATGCGCTCTCGATGACGACTTAAACGAGATCATCGAAGAGATCAGGGGGGCCGACGGCTTCATCGTGGGTGCACCGGTCTATTTCGGCACCGCCCGCAGTGATGTCACGGCAGCCCTGCAGCGGATAGGGATGGTCTCGATGGCCTCGGACTCCTTCCTCTCGCGGAAGGTCGGCGGGCCTATCGCCGTGGCCAGGCGCGGCGGGCATACCGCAACGCTCCAGGAACTGTTGATGTTTTACCTGATCAACGACATGATCGTGCCCGGTTCAACATACTGGAACATGGTCTTTGGGGAGGCGCCCGGTGAGGCGCTGGCCGATGAGGAGGGGATGAGAACTGTGCGGCGATTCGCCGATAACGTGGCGTACCTGATCAGGAAACTCCGGTGAGTTTGATCGTTATCACCGGAAACGGTCTCGTTGCAGAACCATCAGAATCGATCAAGTTGGGAGAATAAACAGCATGGATCTTTCGTCTGAGGCGATCAGGCCAGATGTCGCGAACACGGCACCTCTGACCCGGCGGGAGATCACCGAACTCCTGCCGGAGGTGAGAGGCTGGTCACTCAAGGAGGGGCGCCTCACCGCTCGATTTGGATTCAAGGGATTCCCTGAAGCCCTGGCATTCCTGAACAGAGTTGCTGAGTTTGCCGCGCGGGAGAACCACTTCCCGGACCTCAGCATCCAGGAGGGGAGGTATGTTGAGGTCGCCTGGTACACTTACGCCATAGGCGGGCTCTCCAGAAACGACTTTATCATGGCTGCGCGGCTCTCAGAGCAGCTCCGCAGACGGCGTGGCGGGATAGTCTAACCGGGACCAAACGCACGCATGATCCGTGCCTTAATGGCCTCTTTAGGTAGAGCCCCGACCACGCGGTCAACAAGTTTCCCATTAGCAAAGAAGAGCAATGTCGGTATCGCTGTTATGCTGAAACTGGACGCAATGAGTGGGTTTTCGTCGACATTGCACTTCCCGAATGTTACCCTACCGGCTAAATCGTGCGCCAGATCCTCGATCACCGGCGCCACCATCCGGCAGGGACCGCACCATTCAGCCCAGACGTCGACGACAAGGGCGGGATGTTTCTGGAGGGCCTCCCGGAAGGTAGTATCGCTGATCTCTATGACGCCACCAGATCTACCGGTGAATCGCGCCTCCATGTTCCTGAGACGCTCTTCCCGCAGACGCTGAAGTTCATCGTCAAACGGTCTCTCTCCTACCATACAGCGAAATTATGCCTTCAGCACCTATAAATGATTGGCCATGCGCTGTGTGCGTGGCAGAGAGGCAAGCCTGCAAAAGGTATATAACAGCCGAGAACGAATGTGTATATCCCACAGGGGCGAAGCGAGGTGGGGTAGTCAGGAAATCCCGACGGGCTCATAACCCGTAGATC
>DAFR01000156.1:6980-7173 GCA_002497965.1 Methanomicrobiaceae archaeon UBA436
GGTTAGAGAGAATGAGAGACTATGTCTCTTCCTTCCCGGAATCGAATGTTGAGAGATCGGACTGGAGAGTACCGCCCATATAACTCACAACGCAGCGAGAGTTCTTCTCCCCATCTATCTCCACAGGGTAGCACCCTGTCAGGCAACCGGTACAGAGGTCCAGCTCGCCAAACCCTGTCGCCTCCACCAGGTC
>DAFR01000133.1:0-1475 GCA_002497965.1 Methanomicrobiaceae archaeon UBA436
CCCTGTAAAACCGTCGCGGCAGAGGTTCCATCAAACCCGGCAGCACGGGTCGCACCGCCTGACGTCACCGGTCTGGCGGCCTCAAACCAGTTCCCCGATGACGTAGTGGCGGTGGTTCCCGGTTATGAGCGCTCTCCCGGAGAAACCCGGCGGCAGGTCGTCTCTGATGACGACGTTGAGGTAACAGGGGTTACGGCAGACGGTCGAGCCCGGCATGTTCTTCTCTGTCGCGACCACCGGTGTCACCCGCCCCATCCAGCGCTCGTTGTAGCGGTCGTAGATCCGGTTCGCCTCAGCAAGCAGCGCCCGTGACCGCTCCTTCCTCAGCCTCTCCGGGAGGTCTTTCAAGGCGGCAGCGGGGGTGCCGGGCCGCCTGGAGTAGCGTGTGACATTAACCTTCACAAACTCACACCGGCGGAGGAGTTCGAGCGTCTCCTGGAACTCCTCATCCGTCTCGCCCGGAAACCCGGTTATGAAGTCAGAAGAGATCATCATATCCGGGAACTCCTCCCGGAACGCATCCACGATCCGGATTACGTCCGCCGCGGTGTAGCCCCGCTGCATCCGCTCAAGGACGGTGTCCGAGCCTGACTGAACGGGGAGGTGGAGGAACCGGAAGACCTTCTCGCTGTGGAACGCCTCGACCAGATCGTCCAGGATACCGGTGACCGATGCGGGGTGCATCATCCCCACCCGGACGGCAAACCGCCCCGGGATACCCGATATCCCGCGCAGGAGGTCCGGGAACGATTCGCCGCGGTCGAGGCCCCAGGCGGCAACGTCCTGCCCGGTAACCTGGATCTCGTATGCTCCTGAGGCGAGAAGACCCCGGACGGCATCAAGGACTGCCTCTGCCGGCGCGCTCCGCAGCCGCCCGCGTGCAAGCCGGGTTATGCAGTAACTGCACCGGCCGGCGCAGCCGGAAGCCACCTGGACGACGCCGGTCGCCCCCTGGCCCCGGGTGCCGATGCTCCCGGACCGCTCCTGGATCTCGTCCGGGTGGATGACACGGGGATTGCAGACCGACCGGATCTCATCCATCTGAACGAGGGGCATACACCCGGTCACATAGAGGTCGCGGCCGGCGAACTCCTCAAGCCGCCGGAGCATCTTTCGCTCGGTTCTGCCTATCACCGTGCAGGTGTTGATGACAACGGCGTCCGCCTCCTCCGGCCGCCCTGTTATGGTGCAGCCCTGCCCCTCCAGTATCCGTTCCAGCCTCCGGCTATCGGCCTGGTTGTAGGTGCAGCCGTAGGTCTCGATGTAGACCCGTCTTCCCCGTAACTCATCAAGCGTGATGACTGCTCAACGCTCCTTTTCTGCGCGGTCGGATGCCGGCTCGAAACCCGGGTGGTGTGATGCAGGTGGATTGGTTTAACTTGCGGGGGTGAAGGGGGCGAAGCGGGAAGTCCCCGGTCGAGAGGAGCGGGGATGAAAGCGGAGCCACCCTTCGAGCCTGTGGAGCCAAGACCTCT
>DAFR01000133.1:1483-12140 GCA_002497965.1 Methanomicrobiaceae archaeon UBA436
GGTGCAAGTGTTGGCCATGATAGCCGGGAAACCCCGCCCGAGAGGCGCGGGGTGGTTCACGCCACCGCCTGCCGGTTTCGTGCCGGGCACAACCCTTAACCGCTGACATTACAACTTCTTTATTCGATGATAAAAATAGGGTTGCTCGGCTGCGGCAACGTCGGGCATATCATCGCCGCACACGCCGGGGGCATCCAGATCACCGCCGTCTATGATATCATCCCGGAGCGGGCGGAGGAACTGGCGGCGCTCTGCGGCGCTCGCGCATATACCGATTTCGAGGCCTTCATGCACGATGAGTTCTCGATCGTCGTTGAAGCCGCCTCGATCAACGCTGTCAGAACCTTCGGCGAGGTGATCCTCCGGTCTGGCCGGGATATCGTCATCCTCTCCGTTGGCGCCCTGGCTGAGGAGGATTTTCGCGAACATCTCGTTGGGGTGGCACGGGAGGAGGGAAAGAAGATCCGGATCCCGAGCGGCGCGATCCTGGGGCTAGATAACCTCAAGATAGGCCAGGTTTCGCCGCCACGGCAACTCCTCCTCCGGACGACCAAAAACCCGGCGTCGCTCGGGATGGATGTTGCGGCCAGGACGGAACTATTTAAGGGACTGGCGCACGATTGTATACGACAGTTTCCAAAAAACATCAACGTCGCGGTGGCGCTGGGACTTGCCGCCGGCAGGGACGCTGAGGTGGAGCTCTGGGTCGACCCGGCGGTGGAGAGGAACATACACGAGGTCTTCGTTGAGGGGGAGTTCGGGGATATCTACATCCGGGTCAGCAACGTCCCGAGCCCCGATAACCCTGCGACGAGTTATATGGCAGCCCTCTCGATCCTGGCGCTCCTGCGGAATCTTGAGAATCCACTGGTGGTGGGAACGTAACTCATGGAAGACGAGATCCGTGTGCTCAAATCCAGGAAGAACGCGGTCATCCTGGCGCATAACTACCAGCCCATGGAGATACAGGCGCTTGCCGACGTTGTCGGCGACAGCCTGGAACTTGCGGTGAAGGCAAAAGAGACAGGGGCTGACCTGATCGTCGTCTGCGGTGTTCGGTTCATGGCTGAGACGGCAAAGATCCTGAACCCCGGCCGGAAGGTGATCATCCCGGTGGAGGATGCCGGTTGCCCGCTTGCCGACCACCTGACCCCGGCGATGATCCTGGAGGCACGCCGGCAGCACCCGGATGCGGCGGTGGTGGTCTACGTCAACAGCAGCGCGGAGTGCAAGGCGCTCGCCGATATAACATGCACATCGGCAAACGCGGTCCGGGTGGTCGCCTCCCTCCAGAACGACGAGATACTCTTTGGACCTGACGCCAACCTTGCGGCATACGTCCAGCGCGAACTCCCCGCTAAGAGGATCATCCCCCTCCCGCCAGGGGGGCACTGTTACGTCCATACCGGGTTCTCCCTGGCGGATGTGGAGGCGGCACGAAAGAGGGGTGGGATCATCGTCTGCCACCCGGAATGTCTGCCTGAGGTCCAGGAAGAGGCCGACATGATAGCATCCACGGGAGGGATGGTCAGGGGCGCAGCAGACGGCGGGAACGAGCCCTGGTGGGTCTTCACGGAGCGGGAGATGGTCTCCCGTCTCCGGTATCTCTATCCAGGAAGGGTCTTTTACGAGAAGCCGGACGCCGTCTGCAGCGATATGAAGAAGATAAAGCCTGCCGACCTCCTGCGGGCGCTCGACCGCGAGGAGCACGAGATCGTCCTCTCCCCGAGCGTGATGGAGGACGCACGGCGGGCCATCGAACGGATGCTCGCCGCAGGAGCGTGATGGGTGTGATACCGATAGACGACCTGCTCCGGTTCGTCCGGGAGGACGCGCCCTGGGGGGATCTCACCTCCGAGACGGTCGTTCCGGACAACGTCTGCCGGGCGGTGATCCGGGCGAAAGAGGCGGGAGTCATTGCCGGGCTTGAAGAGGCGCGGGCGCTCTTTGAGCACTTCGGGGTCACGGTCTACCCGCATACCGCTGACGGCCGCGAGGTTGCCGCGGGAACCGCCATCATGGACCTGGAGGGGCCTGCCAGGGCGATCCTCCTTCTGGAGCGGACGACACTCAATATCATCGGCAGGATGAGCGGGATTGCGACAGCGACCCGGGAGGCGGTTGAGAGGGTCAGCCGTGTCTCTAAGGGGGTGCGGGTTGCCGCGACCCGGAAGACTGCGCCGGGGCTCCGGGTGCTCGACAAGAAGGCGGTGACCCTGGGCGGTGGCGACCCGCACCGCTACACGCTCTCGGATATGATCCTGATCAAGGACAACCACCTGGCGCTGGTGCCGCTCCCGGAAGCGATACGCCGGGCAAAGGCACGGAGCCGCTACCTGATGATCGAGGTTGAGGTCGAGACGGTGGAAGACGCCGTCACGGCGGCGGAGGCCGGCGCCTGGGTCATCATGCTCGACAACATGACGCCGGAGGACGTTAAAGCGGCGGTCGAGGCACTTAAACGGGAGGGGCTGCGGGAGCGGGTGACCCTTGAGGTCTCGGGAGGCGTTGACGGCGCCGACCTCGCTGTGTATGCCGCAACCGGGGTCGATATCATCAGCATGGGGGCGCTCACCCACACCGTCAGGAACTTTGATGTGAGCCTGGATATCCTGAAGGGCGTCTTCACCGTCAGGCTCGAGTGAAGAGGGCGCGGGTTTCAAGTCTGGCCGTTCCGTCCACCCCGGTGGAGGCGACGAGACCAGAGAGACCGGTGCCGGGGGGCAGATGTGGAGAGGAGAGCCCTCCCACTCAGTCGAGGACTCACATCACGGGAAAATAAGTTTTGATTGAGTTTCTCAGGATGCGCCGGGAAGTGCATCATCCATATCNNAAAGGCATCAGCCCTTTGACGTAGGCCACGGCCTCCCCATCCTCTGCATGAATCTCCCCGCAGGCCAGGATCTCGATCACCAGAGGGAGTTCGTCCAGGTAACTGCTGAAGAGCGGGTCTGACCCGGTGGCGAACCGCAAGAACTCATCAAGGTTGACGAACGGACGCTCCACTTCCGGAACGTGGCGGTAGTCTTCCAGGTCCCTGCCAAGCGTGGAGCCCCTGGCAAGGTCTTCCTCAAAGTAGAGGTAAGCCTGGAAGTTGTGGTGCTTTGAGAGTGCATCGAGGTCTCTTATGTCGATCCTTGTTCCGGCAGCGATGCCGAGGCGCTCCAGTTCCGGGGGAAACGCCGTGGCCTCTGGTTTAACCGTCCTTGGACTGTCCATACATATGGAGAGGGCGCGGAGAAGAGAAAAATGCACCCCCGCGGGGTGAACCCACCCACCGTTTCCAGGTATTATGCCCGGCGGCCAGCCGATCCCGCCGATGAACCTCCCTTTCGCTGCCACGGGAAGTTGCGCCAGGGACGAAAGAGCATTTTGCAGGAGGGTTTCGCCGTGACGCTGGATTATGCTATTGCGGGCGCCGTATCGATGGATAATCGCCACCGCGGGGGTGGGGCTGACGGGGAGGGGAAAGGAACTTTACCCCCTCACCCGTCTCGGCGTGTCACCGGAAGCGTCTTTCGACGAACACCCCCGCCGCCCGGCCGCCTCCATCCTGATGGGGGAGGCGGTCTGCGGCGATGCGGATCCGCCCGTACTTACGTCCCCGCCGGAGGTTCATCAGACCAGGGCACAGTCATGAAGAAAACTGGCTTCATGCCCTCCCGGGCTCTCGCCGGCCCGCAGTCCAAAAAACTTATACCCGGATGACCCCCAGATGAGCGTGAGGTGGATCTGCCTGTGCCAGAAGAGGAGGAGACCGGTGAGAAGAGCGTTGAGAAGGCGTTCAACCGCCACATCTCGATGCTGAGGTGGGGAGGGCTCAACGAACGCTGGCGGGCCGCTGATGCGCTTGCGGAATTCGCTGACGATCGCGCCGTGCAACCGCTCATCGAGGCGCTGGACGACAACTACGCCGATGTCCGGTGGAGAGCGGCGACTGCGCTCGGGATCCTGGACGGCCGCGAAGCGGTCACCCCGTTGATACACTGCCTGGAGGATGAGAGTTCCTGGGTACGGATGGCGGCGGCCAGGTCGCTAGGGCGGATCGGCGACCCTCGTGCGGTTGATCCGTTGATCCGGCTGCTCGACGACGAAAAACCCCGGGCGAGGAGGGAGGCGGCCCTGGCGCTCGGCCGTATCGGCAACCCCCTGGCCAGGGACGCCCTCCTTCGTCTCCTGGACGACACCGACCGCGATGTCAGGGAGGCGGCCCGCCAGGCGCTCGCCGAGATAGGAATCAGAGGAGAGGCCTCAACCGCCTGAAGAGGTCGGTCTTCAGCGTATCACGCCCAAACGGGGCGTTTTCGTTTCATATGTGTTTATAAGCCCGGAGCATCTTCATAGATCATCAGGTGTTTCTGAGTTGTCATACGCTGGCTCTGGCGCCCTGGAGGGTGTTGTGTGGACCTATTTATGAAATGCTCCATCGAAGAGGCGGAGGCTGGACTTCGTGAAGGGGGAATACCGATCGGCTCCGTCCTGGTCCGTAACGGCCAGATCATCAGCAGGGGGCGCAACCGCCGCGTCCAGGAGAACAACCCCATCCTCCACGCCGAGATCGACTGCCTGATAAACGCCGGCAGGATCCGGAACTACAGCGAATGCACGCTTTACTCTACCCTTATGCCCTGCTACCTCTGTGCCGGGGCGGTCGTCCAGTTCGGGATCGGGAAGGTTGTAGCGGGCGAGTCTGTGAACTTTGCAGGAGCACGGGAGTTCCTGGAGTCGCATGCCGTCGAGGTGCTTGACCTTGACCTGGAGGTCTGCAAGGAGATGATGGCCGCGTTCATCAGGGAGCATCCAGACATCTGGTATGAAGATATAGGAGGAACCTGAGGAGCGCATGACCCACGGCAGACTGCTGCGTTTCATCATCGTTGCTGCCATCTTAATCACTCTAGGCGCCTGTATCGGGTTTGCGGCCGTTCCACTCCCGTCAACGGCAGAAACTGACCGGGAGACCCTTTTTCAGGTCTCGACCATCGATGCGCTTCTCCAGGGCATATACGATGGCAGCATGAGTTTTGACGAACTCGCGTCGCACGGCGACCTGGGGATCGGGTGCGGCGAGCGGCTCGACGGGGAACTGATCGGTCTCGACGGCGGGTGGTACCTGATCAGGGTCGATGGTCGGGCTTACCCGGTCGCTGGAAACGCGACAACGCCTTTTGCGGCCACGACCTTCTTTGACCCCGATATCGAGATCGCGGTCGAGAAGCCGATGACCCTTCCTGATCTGGAGAACCGCGTGCGGGATGAGTTCCCCTCTGAGAACTACTTCTATGCGATCAGGGTGGATGGCACCTTCTCGCAGGTGGTGACCAGGAGCGTTCCCGCCCAGGAAAAACCCTACCCACGTCTCGCGCTGGTGACGGCAAACCAGGCGGTCTTTTCCTTCAAGAATATCACCGGGACCGCCGTCGGGTTCTGGTCACCAGGACTGGCAAAAGGTGTCAACGTCCCCGGTTACCACCTGCATTTCATCACCACTGACCGCACCGCCGGCGGTCACATCCTCGATATGACCCTCGCAGAAGGCACCGTCCGTGTCGACACCACAAAGAACTTCAGCGTTGTGCTCCCATCCTGCAGTGATTTCCTGGCGGTAGACCTCACAGAAGACCTCTCAGAAGACCTTGGACAGGTAGAGTGAGGCCGCTTCCATCTCATCCTTCCTGTAGTGGTGCCAGAGTCTCTCTGCAGACCGGGCAGAGCATCTTCTTCTTCCTGTCGAGCTCGTCAAGAGTCTGCGGCCGGAACATGACACATTCGGGGTTTGAACAGTGGCCGAGCCCCAGGAGGTGGCCGAGTTCGTGCGCCCCCTCCTTAGCTGTCCGGTCTATGAGCTCGGTATCGTCCGGCACCCTGCCGTAATAGTCGTTTCCAAGCCGGGCTGTCGAGACGACGGCGACACCGGCTCTCGGACGGGCAAGCCCGAAGACAAAGTCGCACCCCCCGATGTAGAGGTCGCGTGAGGTTACAAACAGCAGCGGACCATCGATATCATACCTGCGCGTCAGGGTGTCCTGCAGGCGGTCCAGGATCTTCTGAGCATCGTGCTGGTTGCGATCCCTGTCATAACCATCGATGAGGAGCGGGTATTCGACAAGTTCCGCCTCTTCTCCAAGGATCATCGCGATCATCCGGATGACCGGGAGCTCTATACCCGCCGGCGCCTCTGAATCCCAAAGAATATGGATGCCCATCACCTAAACTCTTCGTGATGAGCCAGTATAAACATATTGAACGGAGTATAGGGGAGTACATCGCCAGCCGCTACCGCCGGGCGGTCGAGGTGGGGATCGGGAATAACCCCGTGGCCGCAGGGGTGGTTGCGGCTGCCGGCGCCCTGATGCTCTGCACAGATATAAGACCTGGCGTACAGCATGAAGGGCTCACCGTGGTGGCCGACGACATATTCGAACCCGATATCAGGCTCTACCAGGGCGCAGACGTGATCTACTCCGTGAGACCCGGCGTGGAGATGGTCCCCCCCCTGATCTCGCTTGCCACCCGGATAAACTCCGACCTCCTGGTCTACCACCTGGGGTGCGAGATCTACCGGGACGGGGGAGAGGTCGTGGACGCCGGCGGGGTGCAACTCCACCTCTACCACCGCTGCCGGCCCTAAAACAGCGTCGCCTGGCCCGGCGGAGGGCCGCGCCTCGCCTCACCGGGATCGTCCTTCGGTGCGTCTTCTGCGGGTTTCTTCACCCTGCCGCCACCCCTCTTTGTGGGAGGCGTCTTCTTCACCTCTTTCTCCTCCTTTGCCGCCTCCCTGACAACCCTGGCAGCCCGCGGCTTATCGTTGATGAAGAGGTTCAGTTCATCGGCATCGAGCCCGAACTCGCGGACGTATCTTGCGGCGTCCCTCTCGACCAGTATGCTGATCGCCGTGAAAAAACTCGCCCGCAGTGCCTCCTCGGGGATCTTCAGGATTCTGCTCAATCTCCGGTACAGACCGGCGCGGACGGCCTTCTGCCTCTTTGCTGCACCCATCTTCTGCCAGCGCGGCGGCGGCATGATGCGGCCGCGAACTCCCCGGCCGCCCGCAGCCTCAGCTACGCCAAGGAGCATGACCGCGTTTGCGTAGCGCCAGAGGGTGTAGTACTGCCGCTGGTAGGTGCGGCCTATGTACTCATCCGCCCTCGCGATAGAGGCGTAACCCCTCATCCTGGATGGCAGATCGGGTATATGGTCGAGGTTCCCCTCCAGCCACTGCTCAACGGTATCCGGAGTATCCTCGACCTCCATCACCAGCCGGAGGAGGTCGGCGTCCTTCCGGCCGGCAAAGACCGCGCCGACGAGTTCGAATACGGTTGAACGCTCATCCTTTGTTGAGGTGCGGATATCGCTTGCGAGGAGACGATCTTTTCCTATCGCCGCGGCGTAGAGCATATTCACCGCGGCCCGCATATCCCCATCGGCGCGGTTTGCGATCTCCTGGAGCGCGGCGGGGTCGCAATCCACCCCCTCTGCCGTGCAGATCTGGCGGAGGCGGGGGACGATCGACCGGGCCTGGAGCGCCCTGAACTGGACGGGTTCCGTGACCGCCTTGAGTTCTTTAGGGAGGGCGTGGTAGTCGTTTGCTATAAGGATTATCGGTTGCTGCGAAGCCGCTATGATATCGATGATCGCCTTTGCGCCGCCGCGGTCGGCCTGGCCGTGGAGGTTGTCGGCCTCGTCGAGCAGGATAAGTTTCCGGCTCGCACCTGTGAGGCTGGCCGTGGTTGAACTTGAGCCCGCTATCCGTTCAAGGACGGCTTTTGTCCGCTGGTCGGAGGCGTTCAGTTCCACCACCTCCCAGTTCATGTCGTTTGCAAGGGCGTATGCGCTTGAGGTCTTGCCGGTCCCGGGTTTTCCGTATAGGATAAGCGGTTTCTTCTCCGGCGACCAGTCCCGCGCCCACTCATACGTCTGCCGGATGGCACTTGAGTTCCCCACGACCTCATCGAGGTGCTGCGGCCTGTACTTCTCCGCCCAGTCCATGCCGATCTATTGGGTTGTGGTGCATCAAAAATGCCACCCCGGTTGCGACGAGGTGGTGAGGCTGCACTGGAGCGCGAATGTCCGCTCCTGAAGGGGTGTCTCCTCCCTCCCATCTCCAGCCAGGATCGGTTCAGTCTGGAACGGGATGTATAATGCTGCAGATGAAATAGATTATCTCTTATGAGGCAGAGTACCATAAGAAACCGGAGATGTTGGTGTTCTTGTGGTGAAGGATTGCTCCACCGATACGGTAGCACAGGCCGTCAGGGAATACGAGGGTGTCACCCGGAAGAGGGAGATAGGCGATATGATCCGGGCTCTCCGGGTGGACAGCCCAGATGTTGTCGCATCGTTCGGTGAGGACGCCGCGGTCATCCGGCACAATGCTGAGGATGCGCTGCTGCTTGCAGCAGACGGCATCTGGAGCAGGCTGATGGAGGCGGACCCCTTCTGGGCAGGTTACTGTGCAGTGCTCGTGAACATCCACGATATCGCCGCGATGGGTGGGAGACCGGTTGCGATGGTCGATATCCTCTCCGCGGTGAACGACCAGATCCGCGACGAGGTGGTGCGGGGCATGGTCACCGCATCATCGCAGTTCGGCGTTCCCATCGTTGGCGGGCATCTGCACCCGGATACCCCCTACAGCGTCGTGGATGTGGCTATACTGGGGACGGCCAGGATGAGTGAGATCATCTTCTCCCATACAGCAGAAGAGGGAGACAGCGTCGTCGCCGCCATAGACCTGGACGGCCGGGTTCACCCCTCCTGGTGGTTCAACTGGGACTCGGTCACGATGAAGTCCGCGGAGGTTGTGCGGGCGCAGATCCGGGTTATGGAGGACCTGGGCAGGGAGCACCTGGTGACGGCCGGGAAGGATATCAGCAACCCCGGCGTCATCGGGACGCTCGGGATGCTCCTTGAGGTGAGCGGGAAGGGCGCGGTGGTCGACCTGGAGTCGATACCGAGGCCCGACCTCGCCACACTCGGCATCTCATTTGAGCACTGGGTGCGGATGTACCCCGGGATGGGATTCATCCTCACGGTCAAACCGGAGAACGTGGATGAGGTCTGCCGCAGGTTTGCCGACGTCGGTATGGCGGCAGCCGTCATCGGGGAGGTGAACGGCGATCGGCGTTTGACCGTCCGCTACCTGGGCAGGGAGACGCAGGTCTTTGACCTGGACAGCGACGGCATCATGCGGATCTTTGCAGGTGGCGGGGGATGCCGGTAACGATAGGGCTGGGTGCGGCAAAAGCGGAGGCGAAGATCCTCTCGGCTGCCAGGGCTGTCAGAGGAGAGGTCAACCTGGTTTTATTCGCGCCGCCCGGGACCGCCGACTCGTTTGGTGATGAGGTCACGGTCATCGATGCCGGGGAGCCGGAGGCCGCCATCGTCGAGGCGCTCTACACCGGCAGGATCGATGCCGCGGTCAGGGGGACGCTTCCCGCATCCACCACCCTGAAGGCCCTCAAGCGGGCTGCGGGCGTCGACCGCCTGGAGCGGATCGCCCTCCTGGAGACGCCGGACGGCCATCTCTTCCTCCTGGCCCCTGTCGGGGTCGATGAGGGCTGGACTGTCGAGCAGAAGGTCAGGTTTGCCAGTGCCGGCAGGGATATCGCCAGGCGGTTCGGGCTACCGGAGGGTGTGGCGATCCTCTCTGGTGGAAGGCTTGGTGATGTTGGGCGTCACCCCGCAGTCGACCGGACGATGGCGGATGCCGAACTCGTCGCCCGCCTGAGCGGTGCAGAGCATATTGAGATACTGGTCGAGGAGGTGCCAGGGCGGTACGGCCTGGTGATCGCCCCGGACGGTATAACCGGGAACCTGATCTTCCGTACGCTCGCTCTCCTTGGCGGCGGGAGGGGTCATGGTGCCCCGGTGGTAAATATCGATAGAATATTCGTGGACACCTCGCGCGCCTCAGCAGATTACACCAATGCCATAATGCTTGCTAAATCGCTGGTGCTCCCGGAAAAACCATGATAAATCACTCAAATTATAGATCAAGGGGTTTATTCTGTTTTTTTTAATCGGTTCGATTCTCTCTCGATTATCAGGATACCCTCTCCGGATGTACCTTAGAAATGAAAGAGGAACCCGGATCTCTGAGATTATCCCGAAATGTTTAAATATTAACTGATACACCTCTTTAACGGTGGAGTAAGACTATGGCAGATCTACCCATTGCTGCGGTTGTACGTATCGCAAAGAAGAATGGTGCTGAGAGGGTTGGCAGCGATGCTGCTGCTGCACTTGTTGCCAAAGCAGAGGCCTACATCGCTGAACTGACCCGGGAAGCCAACAGGCTGGCCCAGCACGCTGGACGCAAGACGATCAAGGCAGAAGACGTCGAACTCGCGGTCAAGTCCGCGTAACCCGGCAGTTTTCCCTTTCTCTTTACCGGGGTCCATATGGGCCCCATTCTCCGATCCGAACCGTCAGCCCGAGCGCCGACCGTCGGCCGGAGGTGTGACTGGTTCCGGTTTCAAAACTTCGATTGCNNGGTCAGTTACGTGGCGGCAGCGCTTTTCTGGCCCAATTCTGGAGTAGCCATCCCGGATGGAACAGCAGAGGGTGGGGGTGTCCTGCAAAGGGCATATATCACGGGAGATGACGCCCTATAGTCTCAGACGCCCACACCCGCAATCTCAGCCGGGTTGCACCC